>VBCS01000493.1 GCA_005888955.1 Betaproteobacteria bacterium | reverse complement strand
GCGACGACTACGCGCAGAAGGGGCTGCGCGCCAAGCCCGCGACGACGACGCTGCCCTTCGAGGTCCCCGGCAGCCGCATCGTTCTGGTCGACGATGTGCTCTACACCGGGCGTTCGGTCCGCGCCGCGATCAACGAGCTGTTCGACTATGGGCGGCCGGAATCCATCGAGCTCGCGGTGCTGATCGATCGCGGCGGCCGCGAGTTGCCGATCGAGGCAACGTACGTCGGCTCGCGTCTCGCGGTCGCACGCGATCTGTCGATCGTGCTGCAGCGCCACCTCGACGGCAGACTCGAGCTGTCGGTCGAGCCGGCGGGGAGCGTCGCAGGTGCATAATCCGCAGCTCAACGCCGACGGCGAGCTGCAGCATCTGCTCACGCTCGAAGGACTGCCGGCGGAGATCATCGGCCGCATTCTCGACACCGCCGTGCCATTCGTGTCGATCGCCGAACGCGACGTGAAGAAAGTGCCGCTCCTGCGCGGCAAGGCGGTCTTCAATCTTTTCTTCGAGAACAGCACCCGCACCCGCACGACATTCGAGATCGCGGCCAAGCGCCTTTCTGCCGATGTGATCAACCTGAACATCGGCGTGTCGTCGACGGCAAAAGGCGAGACGCTGCTCGACACTATCGACAATCTGGTGGCGATGAACGCCGACATGTTCATCGTCCGTCACGGGCAGAGCGGCGCACCGCATCTCATCGCGCAGCATCTTTCGGCGACGAACCGCTCGCACATCCACGTCGTCAACGCCGGCGATGGCCGCCACGGCCACCCGACGCAGGGGCTGCTCGATCTGTTCACCATTCGTCATTACAAGCGCCACTTCCGCGAGCTCACGGTGGCGATCGTCGGCGATGTCCTGCACTCGCGCGTGGCCCGGTCGCTGATCCACGGGCTCACCACGCTCGGCACGCCCGAAGTGCGCGTGATCGGCCCGCAGACACTGTTGCCGACGGCGGTAGCGGCGCTCGGCGTGCACGTATTCCACGACATGCGGCAGGGCCTGGCGGGTTGCGATGTCGTCGTCATGTTGCGCCTGCAGAGCGAGCGCATGAAAGGCTCGCTCCTGCCGTCCGCGGGAGAGTTCTTCAAGCATTACGGACTGACCGTCGAGAAGCTCAAGCTTGCCAAGCCCGACGCCATCGTCATGCACCCCGGGCCGATGAATCGCGGCGTGGAGATCGATTCGGCGGTCGCCGATGGGACGCATTCGGTGATCCTGCCGCAGGTGACTTTCGGTATCGCCGTGCGCATGGCGGTGATGAGCATCCTCGCCGGCAATTAGCGTGAAGATCGAGATCAGGAACGGCCGGGTGATCGATCCGAAGCACGGGATCGACCGCAAAGCATCGCTCTATATCGCTGCGGGCAAGGTTGCCGCGGTAGGCGAGGCGCCGGGTGGCTGGCACGCCAACCGTGTGCTCGATGCAGCGGGGCTCGTCGTGTGCCCCGGTCTGATCGACTCTTCCGCGCGGCTGCGCGAGCCCGGATTCGAATACAAGGCGACGCTCGAATCGGAAGTGGCGGCCGCAGTCGCCGGCGGCGTCACCAGCCTCGCTTGCCCGCCCGATACCGATCCGCCCCTCGACGAGCCCGGGCTGGTCCAGATGCTCAAGCATCGGGCGCGCTCGCTCAACCAGGCACACGTGTATCCGATCGGCGCGCTGACGGTAGGCTTGAAGGGCGATACGATCACCGAGATGGGCGAGCTCACCGAGGCCGGCTGCATCGCGTTCTCGCAAGCCGACGCCGCGCTCGCCGACACGCAGGTGCTATTGCGCGCGCTGCAATACGCCGCGACATTCGGCTACCGCGTCTGGCTGCGGCCGCAGGACGTCCACCTTGCGCGAGGCGGCGTCGCGCACGATGGCGAGGTCGCGACGCGTCTCGGCTTGCCGGCGATTCCCGCCTTCGCCGAGACGATCGCGCTCGACGCGATCTTCGAGCTGGTGCGGGCGACCGGCGTGCACGTGCACCTGGCGCGACTGTCGACGCACGACGGCGTGGCCCGCATGCGCGCGGCGAAGAAGGCGGGCCTGCCGGTCACCTGCGACGTCGCGATCCATCACGTGCATCTGTGCGACGTCGACATCGGCTGGTTCAACGCGCATTGCCATCTGGTGCCGCCGCTGCGCGGCACGCGCGACCGCGCGGCGCTGCGCGCCGGCCTCGTCGACGGTACCGTCGATATCATCTGTTCCGACCATACGCCCGTCGACGACGACGCCAAGCAGTTACCCTTCGCCGAGGCTGAGCCTGGCGCCACTGCGCTCGAGCTACTCTTGCCGTTGACGCTCCAATGGGCGAAGGAAGAAAAGCTGCCGCTTTCTGCCGCGCTTGACCGTATCACCGCTGCGCCGGCGCGCGTGCTCGGCCTCGACGCGGGCCATCTGGCTCCCGGCGCCGATGCCGATGTCTGCGTATTCGATCCCGATCTGCACTGGGTGGTCGCGCCCTCCGCGCTCAGGAGCCAGGGCAAGAACACGCCGTTCCTGGGGCTGGAGTTGTCCGGAAAAGTTCGCTATACACTGGTCGGCGGACAAGTCGTGCACGAGGGATGACCGCTCGCGGGCGAAAAACGTCTCGCAGAACCGGCTGTTGAGCGCCACACCGGGCGCCACTACTCTCGCGGCACCCGGCCCATCAGGTGGAACTCGTCGTTGGGCCGCATGGCGATGAGATTCGCCATGCGATTGGAGAGCGCGTAGAACGCCGCTATCCCGCCGATGTCCCAGATGTCCTCGTTGGCGAAGCCCTGCGCGCGAAGCGCTGCGAAGTCCGCGTCGGTCAGCTCGGCCGAGCGCAAGGCGACCTTGAGCGCGAATTCCAGCATCGCCTTCTGCCGCTCCGTGATCGCGGCCTCGCGGTAGTTCACCGCGACCTGGTCGGCGACGTACGGGTTCTTTGCATGGATGCGAAGGACTGCTCCGTGCGCGACGATGCAATAGAGGCAGTCGTTGGCGCCCGAAGTGGCCACGACGATCATCTCGCGCTCGGCCTTGGTGAGACCCGAATCGCGCAGCATGAGCGCATCGTGATAGGCGAAGAACGCGCGAAACTCGTCGGGCCGGTGCGCGAGCGTGAGAAACACGTTGGGAATGAATCCCGCCTTCTCCTGCACCTCGAGCATCCGCGCGCGAATGTCCTCGGGCAGGTCCGCGAGCTTCGGGACGGGATAGCGACTGATCGCACCCGGGTTCACGGCGGTCAGGGTTTCGGCGGCACGTAGCCGGAGGCAACGTCGGCGCCGGTTCCGAAAAAGTGCCGCTCCATCTGCTCAGCGAGATACTTGCGCGCACGAGGATCGGCAAGGCTCAGGCGATTCTCATTGACCAGCATCGTCTGATGCTTGAGCCATTGCGCCCATGCCTCTTTGGAGACGTGCTCGTAGATCCGCTTGCCGAGCTCGCCCGGGTATGGCGGGAAATCCAGCCCTTCGGCCTCGCGGCCGAGCTTGACGCAGTGAACCGTGCGTGCCATGGACGATCCTTGAGGAACAAGCAAGACGCTGAAATTATCGCACGCCGCATAGGCTTTGGTGGCGAGCCGTTTAGATGAGCTTCTTTTCGTACACCAGCGAGCGCCGCTGCCAGTTGTAGAGGTCGCGCTTTTGTGCGGGCAGCCGGCTTGGATCGCTTTCGACGAAGCCACGCTCGAGAAACCAGCCCGACGTGCGCGTCGTGAGGACGAACAGCCGCGCGAGCTTGAGCTTCTTCGCCCGCTGCTCGATCTCGTGCAGGAGGGCCTCGCCATATCCTCCGCGCCGGAAGTCGGGAGTCACGGCAAGCGCGGCCAGCTCGCCGGCGCGCTCCTCGGGGAACGCATAGAGCGCTGCGCAGCCGACGATCGCTCCGTCGTGCTCCGCGACGACGAAGCGCTCGATCTCCATTTCGAGCCGCTCGCGCGAGCGGCGCACGAGCACGCCTTCCGCCTCCAGCGGCTCGATGATCGACAGGATGCCGCCGACGTCGTCGATCGTCGCGCTGCGCAGATGCGCGAGCGGCGCGGCGGCGACCATCGTGCCCACACCGTCGCGGGTGAACAGCTCGAGCAGCAGCGCGCCGTCGCGATGGCGGCTGATGAGGTGCGCCCGTTTGACGCCGTTGTCGCAGGCGCGGAGCGCGCAGGGCAGGTAGAGCAGGACGTCCGGCGGAAGCTTGGCGTGGCGGGCGAGCAGCGCTTCAGCCTCGCGTGTCGATAGTTCGGTCAAAAGCTGCCTGCGTCCGTTGCGCACCCCTTCGGTCTCCATCAGGAAAATGAGCTTGTGTGCCGAGAGCCGCACCGCGACCTGCGTGGCCACCTCCTCGAGCGTCAGATTGAAGATTTCGCCGGTCGGCGAATAGCCGAGCGGGGAGACGAGCACGAGGTCGCCGTCGTCAAGCCGCAGACGCACGCCCTCGATGTCGACCCGGCGCACTTCGCCGGTCAGACCCATGTCGATGCCGTCGACGATGCCAATCGGCTTGGCGGTGATGAAGTTGCCGCCCACGACGCGAATGCGCGCGCCCGCCATCGGCGAGTTGGCAACCCCGAGCGAGAGCAGCGCCTCGATGCGGCTGCGCGCGTGGCCCATGCCTTCCAGCACGCAGTCCATCGTCTCCGCGTCGGTGACGCGCAAACCTTTGTGATAGCGGCTCGCAATACTCTGCTGCTTCAATATCGCCTCGATCTGCGGCCGGGCTCCGTGGACGACGACCAGCCGCGTCCCCAGGCTGTGCAGCAGATTGAGGTCGTGCACGATGCCGAGGAAGGTCTCGTCGGCGACGACCTCGCCGCCGAAGGCGATGACGAGCGTCTTGCCGCGCAACGCGTGGACGTACGGCGCGGCGGCGCGGATCCATGGCACGAACAATTTCGAGTCGAATCTCATCGCCGCGTTAGGTGCGTTGCCCTCCGTCGATACCGGATACGCCGAACGGGGAAATGCCGACGATTTTCATTGCTCCTGCCATCCGCGAAGAGTCTATTGAATTCCCAGGCGATACTCAATGCGGCGTCGAATCGCCTATATAATGTAGGCGCGTCGATTCACCCAGCATGGCTTCCCCGCTTCTCGAAAGTCTCAACCCCGAACAGCTCGCCGCAGTCACCCTGCCCCACGGCTCCGCGCTGATTCTCGCCGGAGCCGGCAGCGGCAAGACGCGCGTGCTTACGACTCGGATCGCATGGCTGCTGGCGACCGGCCAGGCGACTCCGCTGTCGGTGCTCGCCGTGACATTCACCAACAAGGCCGCCAAGGAAATGCTCTTGCGACTGTCCGCGCTGACGCCGGTAAACACGCGCGGGATGTGGATCGGCACCTTCCACGGCCTGTGCAACCGGATGCTGCGCGCGCACTATCGCGACGCCGCCCTGCCGCAGCTCTACCAAATCATGGACACGCAGGACCAGCTCGCGCTGATCAAGCGCCTGTACAAGGCGCACGGCATCGACGACAACCGCTTTCCGGCGCGACAACTGCAGGCGCTGATCAATGGCGCGAAGGAGGAAGGCCTGCGGCCCAACCAGGTCGAGGCGCACGACGAATTCGTTCGGCGGCAAGTCGAGCATTTTGCTCTCTACGAAGAGGCGTGCCGGCGCGAAGGCGTCGTCGACTTCCCCGAGCTTCTGTTGCGGACCTTCGAGCTGTTGTCTCGCCACGATGTCCTGCGCGAACATTATCAGCGCCGGTTCTCGCACCTGCTCGTGGACGAATTCCAGGACACCAACGTGCTGCAGTACCGCTGGCTGAGGCTGCTCGCTGGACCGGACACCGCGGTGTTCGCGGTCGGCGACGACGACCAGTCGATCTACGCCTTTCGCGGCGCCAGCGTCGCCAACATGCAGCACTTCGAGCGCGACTTCGGCACCCCCGAAGCACCGGTGAAGCTCGTCAAGCTGGAGCAGAATTATCGCTCGCACGGCCATATCCTCGACGCAGCGAATGCGCTGATCAAGCACAACCAGGCGCGGCTGGGCAAGAGCCTGTGGACCGTCGGCGGCAAGGGCGAGCCGGTGCGCGCGTATGCCGCGCCGTCCGACTTCGACGAAGCCGCATTCATCGTCGACGTCGTGAGAGGCCTCGTCGACGACGCGGTGTCGCCGTCGGAGATCGCGCTGCTTTACCGCTCCAACGCGCAGTCACGCGTGCTCGAGCACGCGCTTTTCAACGCCGGCATGCCGTATCGCGTCTACGGCGGGATGCGCTTTTTCGAGCGCGCGGAAGTCAAGCACGCGCTCGCCTATTTGCGTCTGCTCGCCGCGTCCGACGATGACGGCGCGTTCCTGCGGGTGGTCAATTTCCCGCCACGCGGGGTGGGCGCCCGAACGCTGGAGACGCTGCAGGACCGAGCCCGCAGTACGGGAACGAGCCTGTGGCAGGCGGCGCGCGCGGCAACCGTCGGCGGCAAGGCGGGAGCGAGCGTCGCGGCGTTCATGAAGCAGGTCGACGCGATGCGCGCAGCGACCGCGGGTCTGCCGCTTGCAGAAAGGGTCGAGCACGTGGTGCACGCGAGCGGCTTGCGCGAGCACTATCGCGCGGAGAAGGACGGCCAGGATCGGATCGAGAATCTGCAGGAGCTTGTCAACGCTGCCGAGAGCTTCGTGCGCGAAGGAGATTTCCAGGTCGCCGGTGCGGCGGAAGTCGAAACCGGCGACGCCTTGACCGCGTTCCTGGCGCACGCCGCGCTGGAGGCCGGCGAAACGCAGGCTGCGGAAGGTCACTCGGCGTTGCAGTTGATGACCGTGCATGCCGCAAAGGGCCTCGAGTTTCATACCGTTTTCGTCACGGGCCTCGAGGAAGGGCTGTTTCCACACGAGAACAGTCTGTCGGAATACGACGGCGTGGAGGAGGAACGGCGCCTTGCCTACGTCGCCATCACGCGCGCGCGGCGGCGCCTTTACCTCACCCACGCGCAGAGCCGCATGTTGCACGGGCAGCTGCGCTATAACATCGCCTCGCGTTTTCTGGACGAGTTACCCGACGGGCTCGTGCGCTGGCTGTCGCCGACCCGGCGCGGCGTGCCGCCGGCACAGGATGGCGAAACGGAGATCGGCGCGACACGAGGCGAAGCTATGGCGGAGCGGCCGGGCTGGCGCATCGGCCAAAGCGTGAAACACGCCAGGTTCGGTCTGGGCATCATCATCGACGCCGAAGGCCGCGGCAACGATGCGCGCGTACAGGTGAATTTTCGCGAGGCGGGCGTGAAATGGCTGGCATTGGAATACGCTAAGCTTCAGCCGGCGTGAACGTTTTCCGGCGGCGCGGGCTCGTCAGGGTGAAAGACGTCGCGGTAGGCGACGTAATCGGCGATATGGAAAGTCGCGAGAAAGACGAGCATGTACGGGAGCAGCAGACCGAGCGCGACGATCGTCCCGCCGGTCGCGCCCAGCGCTCGCGCAAGCGTTCCGCCCAACGCGGGTAACACTCCGCCGTAAAACAATACGGCCAGCCCGAAGATGCCAGTCGGCCGCCAGTTGGCGACCGAGGCCCGCAGGCTTGTCGTGAGGGCGGAGATCACGCCGGCATCGTGAAACACGACCAGCGCGGGTGCGAACCAGAGCGCAAGCAGCGTCGGCAGCGCACACGCGGTGCCGAACAGCATGGCCAGCTGCAACCGGCCGCTTTGCAGCAACTCGTCGCTTGGCTCTTCGGCGCCGGAGACCCATGCGATCAGGGCGCCGCCGTCGATCAGCGCGGTGGCTCCTACCGCAAGGGTCATGCCGGCGAAGAATACGACGCCCAGCGGCAGCAGCGCCCGCAGGTTGCTGCGAAAGCCGCGGAACAGATCGCTTAAAGCCGGCCGTCCGCCGCGCTCCTGCGACCACGCCGCGGCGAGAAAGCCGACCGCGAAGACAGGCTTCAATACCGATGCCGCAAGCTTGCCGATCGACGGCCAGGGGCCGAGCTCGGCGAGCGCGACCAGAGCGTAGTAGACGAGCAGAAGCAGCAGCCAGGGCAAGGGCGCGGCGCGGAACATCGCATACGCGCGGCGGAGCCAGAACATGCCGCGCCGCGCATCGCGGCGCATGAAAGGGATCGCCGTCGCCGGGACCGGCATTATGGCTCGGGAAACCGCGGCTCGACCGCGATTCGGTTGCGGAGAATGCGTTCGAACACCGCGGGATCGTGCGCGTGCGTGAGTTCGCCCTGGCGAGGGAGATGGAGATCGTAGAGTCGTGACAGCCAGAAGCGCAGCGCCGCGGCGCGCAACAGCTGTCCCCATAGCGCGCGCTCGTCGAACGTGAGCGGTCGCACTGCGTCGTAGGCATCGACCAGCGCCTGGACGCGCTCGGCATCGAGCTCGCCCTCGCGGTAACCATCCTGCCACACGCACCAATCGTTGACGGTGATCGCGAGATCGTAGGCGAACGCATCGGTCGCGGCAAAACCGAAGTCGATGATGCCGGAGACGCGGCCGTCGACAAAGAGTACGTTGTCGCAGAGCAGGTCGCCATGGATCGCTCCACGCGGCAATCCCGCTTTCGCGAAACCGGTCTGGCGCTTGAGCTCGCCGGAAAGGAGCGCGTTCTGTTCCGCCGAGAGCAACCCGCGAACGGCGCGCGCCGCCTGCCGCCACCAGGCGGGTCCGCGCCGATTGGCGAGTCGCCCCCGGTATTGCCTGGCCGCGACGTGCAATTCCGCCAGCGCGCGGCCTACGGCAGCGCAGTGCGCCCTGTCCGGCCGCTCGACCG
>VBCS01000492.1 GCA_005888955.1 Betaproteobacteria bacterium | reverse complement strand
GCTCACCCTCTACGCCAAGAAAGTGGGTGCGGCCTTCGCCCTGTCGGTTGTGCCGTATTACAACAAGCCCGGCCAGGAAGGCCTCTATCGGCATTTCCGAACCATCGCCGAAAAAGTCGATCTGCCGCTGCTCCTGTACAACGTGCCGAGTCGCACGGTCGCCGATCTCGCCAACGATACGGTGCTGCGCCTGGCCCAGGTGCCGGGCATCGTCGGCATCAAGGACGCGACCGCCGACCTCGGGCGCGGCAGCGAGCTCATCCGCTCGCTCGCGGCCGCAGGCAAGTCGGACTTCGCTGTCTACGGCGGCGACGACATCACGGCGTTGCCGCTCATGCTGATGGGCGGCCACGGCGTGATTTCCGTGACAGCCAACATTGCACCCAAGTTGATGTCCGAGATGTCCGCCGCGGCGCTCGCCGGCGATGTCGCCCGCGCGCGGGCGGCGAATGACCGCCTGCTGCCGCTGCACCGCAAGCTCTTTGTCGAGGCCAATCCGATCCCCGTGAAATGGGCGCTCGCGGAAATGGGCCTCATCAACGGCGAGCTGCGGCTGCCACTGACACCGCTGGCGACCCAGCATCATGAAACCGTTCGCGCGGCGTTGCGCGAAGCCGGTTGCCTCTGACGGAGATTCAAGCATGTTGCACGTTTACCTTTATCGCCGCATCGCGGCAACGCTCGTCGCCGCAAGCCTCGCTGCGCTACTCGCCGGATGCGAAACGGTGACGACGTCGATCGGCAAGAAGATCGATTACAAATCTTCGGCTTCGGCGCCGGCCTTGGAGATACCGCCCGACCTGACGACGCCCGCGTACGACGATCGCTATTTCGCGTCGACGGCTTCGGGAGCCGCCGCTGCGCGCGCCGCGGGCAAGCCGAGCGAGATCCTGCCGCCGAATCCGGAAGCGCGCCTGGTGCGCGCCGGCTCGGAGCGCTGGGTGGTGGTCAAGGCGACTCCGGAAGCGGCGTGGAACGCGTTGCGCGAATTCTGGACGCAGAACGGTTTCGTCGTCGCCGTGGAGCAGCCGGCGCTGGGGATCATGGAGACCGACTGGGCGGAGAACCGGGCCGGGTCACCGCAAGGCGTCCTCGCGAAATACATTGGCAAATACGTCGAATTCCTTACCGATACCTATCGCCGCGACAAATTCCGCACCCGCATCGAGCGCGGGGCCGAGCCCGGCACGGTCGAGATCTACATCAGCCACAAGGGCGCGGCGCAGGTGGCAACCAAGATAAGCCAGGGGGCGGGTGAAGATTACATCTGGCAGCCGACGCCGCCGAACCCCGAATTGGAAGCCGAATTTCTATCGCGGCTGATGGTCAAGTTCGGAACCCCGGCGCCGGCCGCGGTGACCGCCGTGGCGGCGCTGCCGCTGCAGCCCGTGCGCGCCCGGATCGAAAAAGGCAGCGATGGCGCAAGCCGTCTCATCGTCGACGATGCCTTCGATCGGGCGTGGCGGCGGGTAGGCCTTGCGCTCGACCGCACCGGCTTCACCGTCGTCGATCGCGACCGCTCCAAGGGTCTGTATTTCGTGCGCTATGCCAACCCGGACCTCGATGCCAGGCCGAAAGGCTGGCTCGACAAGCTGCAGTTCTGGAAGACCGACGACAAGGACAAGCCGGAGCAGTATCGCGTTGTCGTGACTCAGGCCGATCCGGCCAGCGTCGTTACGGTCCAGGACCCCGCGGGCGTCGCCGACCGCACGGCCAACAGCGACAAGATCCTCGCGCTGCTGCAGGACCAGCTCAAGTGACCGCGCCCAAGCGCGCTTCGACCACGCCGGGCTAGGCGGTATGCGTTTCGCGTCGCTGGGCAGCGGCAGCGAAGGCAATGGCCTGCTGGTCGAGGTCGGCGCGACGCGGGTGCTGATCGACTGCGGCTTCGGCGTCCGGGACACGGTCGCGCGGCTCGCACGGATCGGTGTCGCGCCCGAGACCGTTACCGCGATCATCGTCACGCACGAGCATTCCGATCACATCTGCGGCGTTGCGCCGTTCGCGGCGCGGTTCGGAACACCCGTATGGCTCACTTTCGGCACGCTGGCAGTGGTCGCGGAGCGTTTCGCGGTCTTGCCGCACGTATACGGTTTCGACAGCCACGATGTGTTCGAGGTTGGCGATATAGAAGTCCGGCCCTTTCCCGTGCCGCACGACGCGCGCGAGCCGGTGCAGTTCGTCTGCTCCGACGGGCACTGGCGGCTGGGCGTTCTGACCGATCTTGGCATATCCACTGCGTACGTCGAAGCGAGCCTCTCCGGCTGCGACGCGCTGGTGCTCGAGTGCAATCACGATCTCGACCTGCTTGCCAACGGCGATTACCCGTTTTCGCTCAAGCAGCGGATTGCGAGCAAGTTCGGACACCTCGACAACGGCGCGGCCGCGGGTCTGCTGGCCAGGCTCGACAACTCGCGTCTCAAGCATTTGATCGCCGCGCACTTGAGCCAGAACAACAACCTGCCCGGGCTCGCCCGTGCGGCGCTCGCCGCAGCGCTCGATTGCGATCCGGATTGGATCGGCATTGCCGATCAGCACCTGGGTTTCGGCTGGCGCGAGTTCATTTGACGGAGATTCCATG
>VBCS01000491.1 GCA_005888955.1 Betaproteobacteria bacterium | reverse complement strand
CGGATCCGGCAAGAGCGTCACCGCGCTGGCACTGATGGGACTGGTCGAATTTCCCGGGCGCGTGCGCGCCCGGCGCCTCGCCTTTGCGGGTCGCGATCTCCTTGCGCTTTCGGATGCGCAGCGCCGCGCGCTTGTCGGCAAGGACATGGCGATGATCTTCCAGGACCCGCTGGCGAGCCTGAACCCGTGCTTCACCGTCGCCTTCCAGTTGACGGAAACGCTGCGCATTCACGGCAGCGACGCCGAGCGCGTCAGCGCGAGGCTCCGCCGGGCGCGTGCGCTCGAGCTCTTGCGGCAGGTCGAGATTCCGGACGCGGAAGCGAGACTGGCGGCGTTTCCCCATCAGCTTTCCGGCGGCATGGCGCAACGCGTGATGATCGCGATGGCGATCGCGTGCAATCCGAAGCTCCTGATCGCGGACGAGCCCACGACCGCGCTCGACGTGACCGTGCAGGCACAGGTGCTGGAGCTGCTGCTGCGGCTGCAGCGCGAGCGCGGCATGGCGCTGCTCCTGATCACACACGATCTCGCGGTCGTCGCCGAGACGGCGCAACGCGTGTTCGTCATGTACGCGGGGCAGGTCGTCGAGACCGGCGCGGTACCGCAGATCTTCGAAGCCCCGGTGCATCCGTACACGCAGGCGCTGCTCGCGGCGCTGCCGGAGCACAACCGCGACCGCGCGCGCCTGAAAGCGATCCCGGGTGTCGTGCCCGGCCAGCATGACCGGCCGGTCGGATGCCTGCTGCATCCGCGTTGCGACTATGCTGTCGCACGCTGCCGCATGGAGCGGCCGCCTCTCGCGGGACCGAGCGGCCGGCAGGCGCGCTGCCATTTTCCGCTCGATGCCGAGGGGCGGCCGACGCGAGGCTGGCGACCGGAGCCGAAGACCGCCACGGTCGAAGAGTGAAACGATGATATCCGCTGTGCCGCTCCTCGAAGCGAGCTCGCTCACCCGCCACTATGCAGTATCGCGCGGGTTGTTCCGGCCCAAAGGGCTCGTGCGTGCGCTCGATGGCGTTTCGTTCTCGGTCGACGAGAGCAGAACGCTCGCCGTGGTTGGCGAATCCGGATGCGGCAAGTCGACCCTAGCAAGGGCCGTGACGATGATCGAGAAGCCCACCGCGGGCGAATTGCGCATCGCCGGCGTGGACGTAGTGTCGGCCGCGTCGGGGACGCTGAAGCGGCTGCGCCCGCTGGTACAGATGGTGTTCCAGAATCCGTATGCCTCGCTCAACCCGCGCAAGAAAGTCGGCACGTTGCTCGAGGAGCCGCTGGCGATCAGCGCGAAGCTTGGCCCGGGAGCCCGTCGTGACGCCGCGCGCGCGATGATGGCGCGGGTCGGACTCAAGCCCGAGCACTACGGCCGCTATCCGCACATGTTCTCCGGGGGACAGCGACAGCGCATTGCGGTGGCGCGGGCGTTGATGCTGCATCCCCGGCTGGTCGTCGCCGACGAGCCTGTTTCCGCGCTCGACGTGTCAATCCAGGCCCAGGTGCTGAACCTCCTCATGAATCTGCAGGAAGAGCTCGGCATCGCATATCTCTTCATTTCCCATAATCTTCAAGTCGTGCGTCATATCGCCGATGCGGTGGCGGTGATGTACCTGGGCAAGATCGTCGAATACGGCGCGAAGGACGCCGTGTTCGGCCGGCCGGCGCATCCGTACACGCGGGCGCTGCTCGCGAGCACGCCGACGCTCGACGCGCGGGCGCGGCGGCAACGCATCGCGCTCAAGGGTGAGCTGCCGTCGCCGCTCAATCCGCCGGCGGGCTGCCCCTTTCATACGCGCTGCCCGCACGCGATCGAGCGCTGCCGGGCCGAAGTGCCACGGCTGGAGCCCTTCGGAGTGATCCGGGTTGCCTGCCACCGCGCCGCGGAGCTGTCGTAGGTGCGAATTCATTCGCACGCAGCGCAGGCTTACCCGGCGCGGCCGAATAAATTCGGCCCTACGAGCCCCGGAGCTTGTCGTAGGTGCGAATTCATTCGCACGCAACGGGCCAGTCCAACGCCGCGGCCGAATAAATTCGGCCCTACAGGTCGCGGTAGACTCGGCCCTACGGGTCGCCGCATTGACGGTCCGCGGCGCTTTGGGCATCATCGCAGCGCGTCACGAAACCGTCAGGTGACATTCATGGTCGGCCAGGATGCGACGCAGGAACAGCGGGCGCAGCTGCGATCCGACCTCGGCCTCGACCAGCCTTTCTATGTGCAGTTCGCGCGTTTTGTCGGTCGCGCAGTGCAGGGCGAATTCGGTTTGTCGCTGCGGCAGGGCCGGCCCGTGTCTACGCTGCTCAAGGAACGCCTGCCGGCGACGCTGGAGCTCGCCGCCGTCGCGGCACTGCTGGCGCTGATACTGGGGATTCCCGGGGGCGTATACACGGCGCTGAAGCGCAATTCCTGGCTGGCGCAGTTTCTGCTGGCGGTGTCGCTCGTCGGCGTGTCGCTGCCCACGTTCCTGATCGGCATTCTGCTCATCCTGATTTTCGCCGTGATCCTCGGCTGGCTGCCGTCATTCGGCCGTGGCGAAACGGAAGCCTTTGGCTGGTGGACGACCGGACTCCTGACCAAGAGCGGGCTGAAGGCGCTGATCCTGCCCTCGATCACCCTGTCGCTGTTCCAGATGACGCTGATCATGCGGCTGGTGCGTGCCGAGATGCTCGAGGTGCTGCGCACCGACTACATCAAGTTCGCGCGAGCCCGCGGGCTCACCGACCGCGCGATCCATTTCGGACACGCGTTGAAGAACACGCTGGTGCCGGTCATCACGATCACGGGCTTGCAGCTCGGATCGATTATCGCCTTCGCCATTATCACCGAGACCGTGTTCCAGTGGCCGGGGATGGGACTCTTGTTCATTCAGGCGGTGAGCTTCGCCGACGTGCCGGTGATGGCGGCGTATCTATGCTTCATCGCGCTGGTCTTTGTGCTGATCAATCTCTCCGTCGACCTGCTCTACTACGCCGTCGACCCCCGCTTGCGCATCGAGCGCTTGGTGCCGGCGCACTGAACCGGCGCGTCGATTCGCGCATCCAATTCTCATGGGCCCCGTCGAATATCTCCGCACTCAGCACGCCGAGCTGACCGCGCTGCGCCGCGACCTGCATGCGCATCCGGAGCTCGGCTTCGAGGAGCATCGCACCGCGGAAGTCGTGACCGGTGAGCTCCATCGGCTCGGGCTGGAGTGTCACTCCGGCGTCGGCAAGACCGGCGTCGTGGCGGTCATCCCCGGCCGGCGTCAGGACAGCGGCCGCGCGATCGGCCTGCGCGCCGACATGGACGCGCTTCCGATGCACGAGGAGAACGATTTTCCGCACGTGTCGCGGTTCAAGGGCCGCATGCACGGTTGCGGGCACGACGGCCACACGGCGATGCTGCTCGGAGCGGCGCGCTACCTCGCCGGCACGCGGCGCTTCGATGGCACCGTCTATCTCATCTTCCAGCCGGGCGAGGAAGGTTTTGCCGGCGGCAAGGCGATGGTCGACGACGGCCTGTTCGAGCGCTTTCCCGCCGACGAGATCTACGCGCTGCACAACTGGCCGGCGCTGCCGCCGGGCACGATCGCAGTGCGGCCGGGCCCCATGATGGCCGCGTCCGATCGGATCGAGATCCACATCGAGGGCCGCGGCGGCCACGGCGCGCATCCGCACCGTTCGGTGGATCCGGTGCTGGTGGCGGGCCACATCATCACCGCAACGCAGTCGATCGTCGCGCGCAACGTGAGCCCGGTCGACGCCGCGGTCATAAGCCTGTGTGCGATGCACGCCGGCAATCTCGCGGCGATGAGCGTGATCCCGCGCGACGCGCGGCTCGTCGGCACGGTGCGCACGTTCCACCCGCAAACGCAGGACGCGATCGAGCGGCGATTGAACGAGCTGGTGCATTCGATTGCCGCGGCGTTCGGCGCTTCGGCGACGCTCAAATACGAGCGTGCGTATCCGGCGACGATCAACAGCGAGCGTGAAGCGGAGTTTGCCGCAGAAGTCGCCGATGCGCTGATCGGCCGCGAGAACGTCGTGCGCGACCTCGAGCCCAGCATGGGCTCGGAGGATTTTTCGTTCATGCTGCAGCGCCGCCCGGGTGCGTATGCAAGACTGGGGCAGGGCGGAGCCGAAGGCGGCTGCTTCCTCCACAACAGCCGCTACGATTTCAACGACGACGTCATCCCGCTGGGCGCGGGCTATATGGCGGCGCTGGCCGAGCGCGCGCTGCCGGTCGCGGAATAGACGTCAAGCCGATGAACGCGTCGCCGCACTTCGCGCAGACCTATGCCGAGGCGCGCGACAAGTTTCTCGCCGCGGGAGCCGATCGCGGGGCGCGCATGTTTCGGGACGTGCATCCGAGCGAACGCGGCGTGCAGGGTGAGGAGCTGTCGATCGATGGGGCGAAGATCGGCGACGATAACGCGCCGGCGCTGTTGTTGCTCACCTCGGGCACGCATGGTGTCGAGGGATTCTGCGGTTCGGGCTGCCAGGTCGCGCTGCTCCACGACGACGCGTTCCTGGCGGCAGTCGAGCGCGCAGACGTTTGCGTGCTGATGCTCCACGCACTCAATCCTTACGGCTTCTCGCATCTGCAGCGAACCAACGAAGACAACGCGGACCTGAATCGCAACTTCGTCGATTTCTCCTCGCCACTGCCGCCGAGTCCTGCGTACGCGGAGATTCACGGGCTACTATTGCCGGCCGCCTGGCCTCCTCCGCAGGACAGCGAGACAAAGCTCGGCGCATGGATCAAGGCCCGTGGAGACAGAGCTTTCCAGGCCGCGGTCAGCGGCGGGCAGTACGCGTTCCCGGACGGCATGTTCTACGGTGGCAGCCACCCGTCGTGGAGCAACGCCTGCCTCCGCGCGGTGCTGCGTACGCAGGCTTCCTCGCGGCAACGCCTGGGCTGGATCGACTTCCATACGGGGCTCGGGCCACGGGGGCACGGCGAGAAGATCTACTCGGGCCGTGACGATCCAGCCGATATTGGACGCGCCAAGACGTGGTGGGGCAGCGAGGTGACGTCGTTTTTCGATGGGTCTTCGACATCGGCGCGTGTGTCCGGCGTGATTTCCGCCGCCGCGTACACCGAATGCCCGCGCACCGAAATGACCGCAATGGCGTTGGAATACGGGACCTATCCGCTCGAGCAAACCTTGCAGGCGCTCCGCGCCGGGCACTGGCTCCACAATCATCCCGAGGCGCCGGCCAAGCAGCGCGAGGAGATCAAGCGCGCGCTGCGCGACACGTTCTACGTCGACGCCGACGACTGGAAGGCGATGGTTTACGAACAGGCGCGTGACGCCTGCTTGCAGGCGATCGCGCAACTCGCAACCGAGCGTGCTTCCAATTGATCCACCCGCAACCAGGACCGCAAGGAGACCATTGATCATGAGAAGAATGCTGAGGGCATTGCTTGCTGCGGCGATCGTCGCGGCCGCGTTCGGCGCGACGGCCGCGCTGGCCGTAACTTTCCGTTTCGCGGATCAGGGCGACGCCCTGTCGATGGATCCGCACGCGCTCAACGAATCGCTGCAGTTGAGCGTTATGGGGAACGTCTATGAGCCGCTGGTCGGGCGCGGCAAGAAGCTCGAGCTGGTGCCGATATTGGCGACGTCGTGGAAGCAGACCGCTCCGACCGTTTGGCGGTTCGTGCTGCGCAAGGATGTCAAGTTCCACGATGGGACGCCGTTCACAGCCGACGACGTCATCTTCAATTACGAGCGGGCGAAGAGCGAAAGCTCGGACATGAAAACCTATGTCGCGCCGATCAAGGAGATCAAGAAGATCGACGATCTCACCATCGACGTGGTCACCAGCGAGCCGTTCCCGATCCTGCCCGATACGATCGGTTTCTGGTACATGATGAGCAAGTCGTGGTGCGAGAAGAACAACGCCAAGGAACCGGTCGATGTGCGCAAGGGCAAGGAGAACGCGGCCACGCTCAAGGCCAACGGGACGGGGCCGTTCATGCTCAAGTCGCGCGAGCCGGGCATACGCACGATTTTCGTTCCTAACCCCCGCTACTGGACCAAGGTCGAGAGCAACATCACCGAGGCGGTGTTCACGCCGATCGGCAACGCCGCGACCCGGGTCGCCGCGTTGGTCTCGGGCGATATCGACATGATGGAGCCGGTGCCGCTGCAGGACATCGAGAAGGTGTCCGCGAACGCGTCGCTCAAGCTGCTGCAGGGTCCGGAGCTGCGCACGATCTTCCTCGGCATGGACCAGTCGCGCGACGAGCTTCTGTACTCGAGCGTGAAGGGCAAGAATCCGTTCAAGGACAAGCGCGTGCGCCAGGCGTTCTACCAGGCGATCGACGAGAACGCGATCGCGAAGACGGTCATGCGCGGCGCGGCGACTCCGACCGCGCTGATGGTCGCGCCCGGCATCAACGGCTTCGTCAAGGAACAGAACACGCGCCTGCCGTACGATACTGCAACGGCGAAGAAGCTTCTCGCCGACGCCGGCTATCCGAACGGATTCGAGGTCGGAATGAATTGCCCCAACGATCGCTATGTCAACGATGCGCAGATTTGCCAGGCGGTCGCGGCGATGCTGGCGAGGATCGACGTCAAGGTCAACCTGATGGTCGAGACCAAGGCAACCTATTTTCCCAAGATCCTGTCGCGCGAGACCTCGTTCTATCTGCTCGGGTGGACGCCGGCTTCGTACGATGCGCACAACCCGATCTTCGCCCTTCTCATGTCACCCGGTCCTTCGGGCCGCGGCCAATTCAATCTCGGCAGCTATGCCAACAAGAGAATCGATGAGCTGGGCCCGCAGATCGCGAGCGAGCTGGACCAGAAGAAGCGCGACGCGATGATCGCCGAGGTATTCAAGATACACTCGGACGAGGTCGGGCATCTCCCGCTGCACCAGCAGGCGCTGGCCTGGGGAATGAAGAAGAATGTCGACCTGGTTCAGCTCGCCGACAACATCAACCTGCTCAAGTGGGTGGTGGTGAAGTGACGCGAATGTCCAGAAGCAAGAGGCGAAGCCTCGCTGCGACTGGAAACAGTCGCGTCATCCCCGCGAAAGCGGGGATCCAGTGGCTTTTTCAACCAACGACGCTGGGTTCCCGCTTGCGCGGGAACGATGATCGCGGACATTTGATGCCATGAGCCGGGCGCCATGACCAGCGTTGCATCACAGACGCGGCTCGCGCGCTGGTGGGACGGCGACCTGGCGTATGGGTTCCGCCGCTCGCCGGTCGCGATCGTGTCGGCGCTGGTGCTCGCCGTCTGCCTCGTCGCGGCGCTCTTCGCGCCCTGGATCGCGCCGCATAATCCCTTCGACCTCGCGACGCTCAACCTAACCGATGCACTGGCACCGCCCCACGGCATGGCCGGCGCCAGGCCCGAATATCTGCTCGGTACCGACGACCAAGGCCGCGACGTGCTCTCCGCCATCATGTTCGGCACGCGCATTTCGTTGCTCGTCGGGGTCGCTGCGGTCGCGCTCTCGGTCATGCTGGGCGTCAGCCTAGGGCTCGTCTCGGGCTATGGTGGCGGACGGCTCGACGCCTTCATCATGCGCGCCGCCGACGTCCAGCTGTCGTTTCCGGCAATCCTGATCGCGCTCCTGATCGATGGCGTCGCGCGCGCCGTCCTGCCGCGCGGCGCGCACGGCGATGTCGCGCTCGTGGTGCTGATCGTCGCGATCGGCGTTTCCAACTGGCCGACCTACGCGCGCACGGTGCGGAGCTCCACTCTGGTCGAGAAAGGCAAGGAGTACGTGCAGGCGGCGCGCGTGATCGGCATCACGCCTGCCGCCATACTGTTCCGGCACCTGCTGCCCAACGTGCTCGGGCCGGTGCTGGTGCTGGCCACGATCAACATCGCCACCGCCATCGTGCTCGAAGCGACGCTGTCGTTTCTCGGCGTCGGCGTGCCGCCGACTCGGCCGTCGCTGGGGACGCTGATCCGCGTCGGCAACGATTTCCTGTTCTCGGGGGAATGGTGGATCACCATATTCCCCGGCGCCGCGCTGGTCATTCTGGTGCTGGCGATCAATCTGCTCGGCGACTGGCTGCGCGACGCGCTCAACCCGAAGCTGAAATGACCATGCGCCGGCCGGCTGGAGACGAGTTGATCGCGTTGCGCCACGGCGCGCCGCAGGCTGCTCCAGCGTGATCGCCGGCGCGCTGCTGGCCGTCGAGGGGCTGCGCGTCGAGTTCCCGACCCGACAGGGAACGCTCGTCGCCGTCGATGGCGTGTCGCTGACGATCGCGCCGGGCGAAGTGCTCGGTGTGGTCGGCGAATCGGGCGCCGGCAAGTCGCTGACGGGTGCCGCGGTGATCGGGCTGATCGACCCGCCAGGGCGCATCGGCGCGGGCGAGATCCGGCTCGATGGACGCCGCATCGACAACCTGCCGCCCGAAGCGCTGCGGCGCATCCGCGGCCGCGAGATCGGCGCGGTCTTCCAGGATCCCCTGACCTCGCTCAACCCGCTCTATACGATCGGGCAGCAGCTCGTCGAGACGATCACGACGCATCTCGACCTGACACCGGCCGCGGCACGCGCGCGGGCGCTCGAGCTCCTGGGCGAGGTCGGAATCACAGCGCCGAAGCGGCGGTTCAATCATTACCCGCATCAATTTTCCGGGGGCATGCGGCAGCGCGTGGTGATCGCGCTGGCACTCGCCGCGAAGCCCAAGCTCATCATCGCCGATGAGCCCACGACCGCGCTCGACGTTTCGATCCAGGCGCAAATCATCTCGCTCCTCAAAGGCCTGTGTCGCGATCACGGCACCGCGGTGATGCTGATCACGCACGACATGGGAGTGATCGCCGAAACCGCCGACCGGGTCGCGGTGATGTACGCCGGGCGCATCGTCGAGGTGGGACCGGTCGCCGACGTCATCCATCGCCCGCAGCATCCGTACACGCACGGCCTGATGGGCTCGATCCCGACGATCGCCGCGGAACGCGAGGCGCTGGAGCAGATCGACGGGACCATGCCGCGCCTGACGGCGATTCCCGGCGGCTGCGCGTTTCATCCGCGTTGTCCGCACGCCTTCGACCGCTGTCGCCGCGACCGGCCCGAGCTGATGGCGGCCGGCGCGACGCGCGCGGCGTGCTGGCTGGTGTTGCGGCAGGCGGCCGCATGAGCGATTTCGCCGCCGGGGCCACGCCGCTCGTCGAGCTGATCGATGTGGCGCGGCATTTCGACGTCTCGCCGCCGTGGCTCAACCGGGTGCTCGAGCGCAAGCCGCGCGCGCTGCTGAAGGCGGTCGACGGTGTGAGCTTCACCATCGCCCGAGGCGAAACGCTGGGGCTGGTCGGCGAGTCCGGTTGCGGCAAGTCGACGGTCGCTCGGCTCATCGTCGGCTTGTACCGGCCGACGCGCGGCGAAATCCGATACGCGGGGCGCCGCATCGATGCCAACACCGCCAACCCGGCCGCGCGCCGGAACATGCAGATGATATTCCAGGACCCGTACGCGAGCCTGAATCCGCGCTGGCGCGTCGTCGATATCGTTGCCGAGCCGCTCCGTGCGGGTCGCGGCGACGAGCGCGGACCCGCGATCGAAGCGCGCGTTGCGAGTCTCCTCGAGCAGGTCGGCCTCGCGCGCGCTGACGGGTCGAAGTTTCCGCATCAGTTTTCCGGAGGACAGCGGCAACGCATCTCCATCGCGCGCGCGCTGGCCGGGAATCCGGCGTTCCTCGTCTGCGACGAACCGACCTCGGCGCTCGACGTGTCGGTGCAGGCGCAGGTGCTGAACCTGATGCGCCGCCTGCAGCGCGAGCTCGACCTTACCTATCTTTTCATCTCGCACAATCTCGCCGTGGTCCACCACATCGCCAATCGCGTCGGGGTGATGTACCTCGGGCGCATCGTCGAGCTGGCGCCGACGCAGCGATTGTTTGCTCGCCCACAGCATCCCTACACGCGGATGCTTCTCGACGCGGTGCCGGATCTGGCGCACACCGGGAAGCCCCGGACAGCCGTCGCCGGCGAAGTGCCGAATCCGCTCGAGCCGCCTTCCGGCTGCACGGTTCACCCGCGCTGTCCTTACGCTGCCGAGCGTTGCCGGCGCGAGGTGCCGCTGCTTAAGCCTGTGCCGCACGCGCCGCTCGGCGCGGGCGAAGTCGCCTGTCATGCAGTGGAG
>VBCS01000490.1:2195-5291 GCA_005888955.1 Betaproteobacteria bacterium | reverse complement strand
CGCGCGCGTTGCTCGCCGTCGGCCTCGGCGGGCAGCACGCCGGCCATGATGTGCACCCGCGGGCAGGCGAGCGTTTGCGCGTAGCGCAAGGCGGTGACCACGCTCGCCGCGAATTCGTGCTCGCGGCCGGGAAGCGACGCGAGGCCGCGATCGCCCTTGCCCATATCGCCCGGAGGCGCGTTGATCAGAACCTGCACCAGGCCGTGCGCGTTGAGGCGCGCGGCAATCTCCTTCGCGGCGAAGTCGTAGCCGAAGCCGAACTCGACTGCCGCGAAGCCGTCGTGAGCGGCCGCGGCGAAACGATCGAGGAACGGCGCCTCGGTGTAGAGGAACGAAAGATTCGCGGCGAAGCGCGGCATGCGGTGAGCGGATCACAATCCTGATGCAATGTTGCCGCGAGATCGCGAAGCGCGCAATCGACGAAGAACGTGGGCCCTCACCCTACCCTCCTCCCGCAAGCGGCCAGAGGAATCAAGCGATTCCCCTGCGCGTCTGGGGCTTGCGCGTCAAAGTCTCCAACTCGCGGCCGCGACCACTCAAGCCCGCCAGCGCCGCCAGCGGCGCCGCAAGCTCGTCCACGACCGGCATCCGCCGCACGCCTTCGGCCGACATCCTCGACACGGTCTCGGCGTAGCTCGTACCCTCATCGACGGTAACCAAGGGCGCGAGTCGCAGATCGCCAAGCTTGAGCAGGCGCGGATCGATGCCGGCGGCAATCACCTCGACCACGATGTCGCGGTCGGTCACGATGCCGATCGGAATCTGCTTGCCGCCGCGCGTCTCGACGATGATCACATCGCCGATATGGTGCTGCCGCATGAGATTCGCAGCTTCGGTTACAGTCGTGTCGCGCGTCGCGCAGACGACATTGCGATGGCAGAATTCGTTGATCGCCATTTTCTTTCCTTTGAGTATTCAAGGGCACCCGTCAGCCGACAGCCGCCTCGATTAAACTCTGACAGTTTCAGGGTTCCGTTCGTTCGATGAGCTGATCCCGTTCAATAATTACAATAAATTGGGTCCAGCGCAGCAGCGCGAAGTGGTAGTGTTGATGACGGGAGGGCAGATGGAACGTCAAAGCTGGTTCAACCTCTGGTACGTCATTTTCGCGGTCCTCGGGGTGCTGTGGCTGCGCGATATCTACGTGACCGCGACGCAGGTCAAGCCCGTCCCTTACAGCGAGTTCGAGAAGGAGCTCAAGGCGGGCGAGATCAAGGACATCGCGATCTCGAACAACGTCATCCAGGGGACGTACAAGAACCCACGCGCGGACAATCACACGCGATTCGTCACCACGCGGGTCGACCCGGACCTCGCGAAGGAGCTGTCGCAATACAACGTCGAGTACTCCGGCGTCATCGAGAGCACGTTCTTGCGCGACATCCTGTCGTTCGTCGCGCCGGCGCTGATCTTTTTCGGAATCTGGATGTTTCTCGCCAAGCGCATGGCCGGACAAGGCGGCCTCGGCGGCGGCTTCCTCTCCATCGGCAAGAGCAAGGCCAAGGTCTACGTCGAGACCGATACCAAGGTGACTTTCGACGACGTCGCGGGCGTCGACGAGGCCAAGGAAGAGCTGCAGGAAGTCGTCGGCTTCCTCAAGGATCCGAAGCGCTATACGCGGCTCGGCGGACACATCCCGAAGGGCGTGCTGCTCGTCGGGCCGCCCGGAACCGGCAAGACGCTGCTCGCCCGCGCGGTCGCGGGCGAAGCCGGCGTGCCGTTTTTCTCCATCAACGGCTCCGAGTTCGTCGAGATGTTCGTCGGCGTGGGTGCCGCGCGCGTGCGCGATTTGTTCGAGCAGGCGCGTAAGCGCGCGCCGGCGATCATCTTCATCGACGAGCTCGACGCGCTCGGACGCGCCCGTGGCGCATACGGCTTGGGCGGGCACGACGAGAAAGAGCAGACGTTGAACCAGCTCCTGGTCGAGATGGACGGCTTCGATACGAGCGAAGGGTTGATCCTGATCGCCGCGACCAACCGGCCGGAGATTCTCGACCCGGCGCTCTTGCGCGCGGGGCGCTTCGACCGCCAGGTGCTCGTCGACCGGCCGGACAAGCTCGGCCGCGTGCAGATCCTCAAGGTGCACGTGCGCAAGGTACAGCTGGCGCCCGACGCCGATCTGGAAAAGATCGCGGCCCTGACACCGGGCTTCACCGGCGCGGATCTCGCCAATCTCGTCAACGAGGCCACGCTCTTCGCCACGCGCCGCGGCGCCGACGCCGTCGCGCTCGCAGATTTCACCGCGGCGGTCGAGCGCATCGTCGCAGGGCTGGAGAAGAAGAGCCGCATCCTCAATGCCAAGGAGCGAGAGACCGTCGCGCATCACGAAATGGGACACGCGCTGGTCGCGCTGGCGCTACCCGGGACCGATCCGGTACACAAGGTATCGATCATTCCGCGCGGCATCGGCGCACTCGGCTACACGATCCAGCGGCCCACGGAGGATCGCTTCCTGATGACGCGCGAGGAGCTGGAGAACAAGATGGCCGTGCTCCTGGGCGGACGCGCGGCCGAGCACGTCATCTACGGACGTCTGTCTACCGGTGCCGCCGATGATCTCGCCAAAGTCACCGACATCGCGCGCAGCATGGTCATGCGTTACGGCATGGAGGAGAAGCTCGGCAATCTCTCGTATCAGGACGAACCGACGCCATTCCTGCCGACGCTGCAGCAGCGCCCGCCCCCGCGGGAGTACAGCGATGAGACCGCGCGCGAGATCGATCGCTCGGTGCGCGCGATTTCCGAAGTGGCGTTCAAGCGCGCGGTTGACATCCTCACCACGAATCGCGCCGTGCTCGAGGACGGCGCGCGACAGTTATTGCAGAAGGAGACGTTGACCGAAGCCGAGATCGCCGTCATTGCCGCGACGCTCAAGCGCGCGGCGTGAGGCATAGACGTCTCGGAAAACCGCCGGTTTCGTAGGTGCGAATTTATTCGCACGCGGCGGTACGTGAGACGTGGAGGCCGAATGAATTCGGCCCTACGAATCCCGGAGCTTTCGTAGGTGCGAATTCATTCGCACGCAACGCCCCATTGCAACGCCACGGCCGAATGAATTCGGCCCCACGAAACCCGGCGCGAATGAATTCAGTGCAG
>VBCS01000490.1:0-2103 GCA_005888955.1 Betaproteobacteria bacterium | reverse complement strand
GCGCTTTTCGTAGGTGCGAATTTCATTCGCACGCGGACCGCTAATACCAAAGGCCGAGGCGCTTGCAGTGTCTCCGCCGTAGCATTACGACGAATGACCTATGATGATCTACGTCGCGGGCGACACTCTGCCCCGAATCAAACATACTATGTCACGATCGTAACGGCGGGCAGGCTACGCCATTTTGCCGATTTCGACATAGCGCGCGCCGCCATCATCGAAATGCGACGACTAAGCGATCACCGCATACTCGACTCGTTTGCCTGGGTATTGATGCCTGATCATTTGCATTGGCTATTTCAACTCCTAGAGTCACAAGATCTCGCAACGGCAGTCAAGACATTCAAAGCCCGGTCCGCACGGACGATTTCCCGGAAACTCGGGAGACGAGGCGCGCTATGGCAGCCTGGCTATTACGACCACGCGGTGCGCAGAGACGAAGATTTGCTCGCCATTGCGAGGTATATCGTTGCCAATCCGCTTCGGGCGGGTTTAGTCGAGTCCCTCGGTGACTACCCGCTGTGGGATGCAATCTGGCTGTAGGCCGGCAAGGCCGAATGAATTCGGCCCTACGAACCTCTCGCCGAGTCAGCGATTTTCGTAGGTGCGAATTTTTTCGCACACGGCACGAAAATACGACCCGAGGCCGAATGAATTCGGCCCTACGAACAGCTCACCAGGGCAACGGTTTCGTAGGTGCGAATTTATTCGCACGCAACAGGTCAAGGTGACGGTGGGCCGAATGAATTCGGCGCCACGAACAGCACCCTAGCGCCGCAGGACGACCTTGTCGTAGAGATCGCCGAGCGCGCCCTGCGGATCGTACTTCGCCTTCAGCACGGCATACGCGGCGCGGTCGTAGATCGACCAGAACTCGTCGTGCGCGAAGTAGGATTCGGAATACAGCGACTTGATGCCGTTAAGCTCGGTGACCTTACGCTCGATCTTGCGGTTGTAGAAGCCGCGCCGGCGCGGCTTCTTGTCGCGCACGACATCCCAGAAGCCGAAGTTGATGTACAGCGCGTCGGGAGCGAGCGGGTACAGCGGAAAGCGCATGTTGGCCGGCGGCGCCTTGATCGGGCAGATCCATACGGGCAGACTGCCGATCTCGGCGTGAAAGAAGTCGAGGAACTCCGCGGCGTGCGCGATTGGTATATCGACGTCCTGGATCACCGACTCGGCATGCACGCCGGTGAGCCGGTTCCACGCACTCGTCAAGCCCCAGCGACTGTTCCAGCGCATCACCTTCTGGTAGAAGATCGAGTTGAGCCGCTTGCGACCGTAGAGCCGGCGCAGCAGCGGATGCTGCGCGCCGACGTTTTTCGAGCACCAGAACCAGTCGGTGTCCCAGCGCCAGAGATAATCGCGCACGGTCAGATAGTCGCTCGCGCGCTTGCGGATCGAGCGGTAGTAGATATTCTCGTAGCTGTAGTCGCTGGTGTACGGCGCGCTATCGACGAAGGTCCCCCGCGTCATATAGAGCTCGCCGGGCGCGAAAACCACGCCGTCGAGGAAATCGGTGTCGCGCTCGTGCACGTAATGCGCCACGGCGGCGAAGCACGCCGCGGCGTCGGTGTAGCGCAGGTGCTCGATTTGCACATACGGCTTGACCGGCAGGGTGCGCGCGGAGAGCTTCAAGGCGTAGCCGAGCGTTCCGTATGAGTTCGGAATGCCGAAGAAGAGATCGCGGTGCTCGTTCTCTGGCGTGCAAGTGAGAATGCGGCCATCGCCCGTCACCACGTCGATTGCGGCGATGTTGTCGTGCACGAGCCCATGGCGGAACGACGTGGCCTCGATGCCCACGCCGGCCACCGCGCCGCCCAGCGTGATCGACTTCAACTGCGGCACGACCGCGGGCATCACCCCGTGCGCGAGCGTCGCGTCGGCGAGATCGACGTAGCGCACCATTCCCTCGGATTCGACGAGTCCGGCGGCGGCGTCGACCGCAAGCACGTGATCGAAGCGCTTGAGATCGATCGCCGGCCGCGCACGTGCCTCGCGGTCGCGGAAAAGGTTCGACGTTTCCTTGGCGAGTCCGATGCGCGTGCCGGCGCGGCCGCCGGCCCCGAGCTCGGCGAGGAGGCGCGCCTTGCGGTCGGCGTA
>VBCS01000489.1 GCA_005888955.1 Betaproteobacteria bacterium | reverse complement strand
CGCGGCGAGCGCCGGCAGCGTCCCGCGCAGCCGCAGCGCGGGCTCCCTGCCGCCGCGCACGAGCTGCAGCGCCTGCACGATGAACTCGATCTCGCGGATGCCACCCGGACCGAGCTTGATGTTGCGGGCGTAATCCTTGCGCCGACCCTGCTCGCGGATCTGGTGGTGTACGTCGCGCAAACCGGCGTAGGCGTCGTAATCGAGATACTTGCGAAACACGAACGGCGCGATGAGCTCTTCCAGCTCGTCGCGACGTTCGCCGGTCAGCGGCCGCGCCTTGAGCCACGCGTAGCGCTCCCAGGTGCGACCCTGCGTAACCAGGTATTGCTCGAGCGCAGCGAACGACCCCGACAACGGCCCGCTGTCGCCGTAAGGTCGCAGGCGCATGTCGACGCGAAAGACGAATCCGTCGGCGGTGACGTCGGCCAGCGCGGCGATGACGCGCCGCCCCAGGCGGTCGAAGAATTCCTGGTTGGCAAGTGGTTTGGGGCCGGCCGTCGTTCCGTCTTCGGGATAGACGAACACGAGATCGACATCCGACGACACGTTGAGCTCGCCGCCGCCGAGCTTGCCCATGCCCACGACGACGAGGCGCTGCGGCTGGCCGCTGTCCGCGCCAATCGGCTCGCCGTGCACCTGCGCGAGCCGGCGATGATGCAGGTTGACGGCAGCGTCGATCGCGACTTCGGCAAGCCGGGTGGTGGTCGTACAGACTTCGGCGAGGTCGGCCCGGCCGGTGAGATCCCGGAGCAGCGTCGTCAACAAGACGCGCTGGCGCAGCCGGCGCAGCGCCATGGCGAGAGCGACGTCGTCGGCGGCATCTCTCGTCATGGAGACGTCGTCTTCCGACCATGTCACGGCATGATCGAGCGCGGCACAAACACGCGCCACGAGCTCGGGCTGCGCGGCTCGAAGGCGTGCGCCGTACAGGCTGAACTCGAACGCCTCGGCAGGGTCCATCGGGAAGGATAACGGGCGAGCGACGCGCTCGAGGGTAAAATCAGTCGCCCAAAGCCTACCATGGCCGTCCTGCGCGCACCGTCCGATTCTGCCGCTCCCGCCGCCACCGCGCTGCCGCGGACGATCTTGCGCATAACCGGTCGCGTGCTGCTCGCGCTGATCGCGCTTTTTTGCGTACTGCTGCTGACTATCCGTTTCTTGATCTTTCCCGAGCTCGAGAGCTATCGGGGACAAATCACCGGCGTGCTCGCGCGCCAGATCGGACAGCCGGTCGAGCTCGACGGGCTCACGGGAGGGTGGGATGGGTGGAACCCCCGACTCGATGTCAAGAACCTTCGCGTCGTCGACCGAACCGACGGCACGCCGCTGCTGACATTGCCGGAGGTTCACCTTACTGTCGCGTGGACATCGCTGCTGTTCATCGATCTGCGCTTCAAGGAGGCGGTGCTCGACCGGCCGCAGCTCGCGGTACGGCGCGACAAGCAAGGAATATTGCATGTCGCCGGGTTGACGTTCGATCCGGCGCAGGGGCGCGAGGACTCGGCACTCGCCGACTGGCTGTTGCGGCAGCGGCGAATTCTGATTCACGACGGCGCGGTCACGTGGCTCGACGAGCAACGCGATGCGCCGCCGTTGGAGCTCAAGCGCGTCGAGTTCCGGATGGAGAACCGCTTCGGCCGTCATCGTTTCGGACTGACGGGCGCGCCTCCGGCAGAGATTGCGGCACCGCTCGACGTGCGCGGGGACGTAACCGGCCGCTCGCTCGCGGAATGGCGCGTATCGTCGGGGCGGTTGTATGCGCGCCTGGATTACGTCGATGTGGCGGCGTGGCGGGCATGGCTGCCGTTGCCGGTCGATATCAAAAGCGGCAAGGGCGCGGTGCGCGTATGGTTCCAATACGCAGACGGCGAGGCGCGGGAAGCCATCGCCGATCTGGTGCTGGCGGACGTCCAGGCGCGGCTCGCGCCGGAGTTGGAAGAGCTCGCGCTCGTCCGGCTCGACGGTCGGGTCGGCTGGCGCAGCAACGCGGGGAAGCTGGAATTTTTCACCCAGCAGCTCGCCTTTATCGGTCGCGGCGGAGCCCGCTTCGATCCGACCAACTTCAGGCTGGTGCTTGATGCGGCGACGGCCGCGCGGCCAGCGTCGGGACAGATCGAATTCAGCAACCTTCAGCTCGCGCCCTTGACGCAGGTCGCCGAGAACCTGCCGCTGCCGGAGCGCTGGCGTTTCGAGCTCGCGCGCTACAACCCGCGCGGCACATTCGCCCAAGGCTCGCTGCAATGGCAGGGCGAGACAACCGCGCCGCAGAGCTTTGCGGCCAAGGGCCATTTTGCCGACCTTGGCGTGGTGGCGCAGGAAGGCTTGCCGGGAGTCAGCGGGCTCTCCGGCAGCTTCGAGACAACGGATCAAGGCGGTTCGCTGAAGCTTTCGAGCCGCGGAGTGACCGTCGACCTGCCGCGTGTATTCTCCGAACGCCTCGCACTCGACACCCTGCAGGGTGGCATCGGCTGGAACCGCGAGGGCGAGCGTATCGCAATCACGCTCGAAGGGCTCGCGCTTGCCAACGCTCAGGTTTCGGGCAATGCGAGCGGCACCTACCGCACTGCGGCGCAAGGTCCCGGGACGATTGACTTGAGCGTCCAACTCGCCAAAGCCGATGTACGCGACATCTATCGCTACGTCCCCGTGATCGTGCCGAGCGCGGCGCGTGAGTGGCTGCGCCGGGCGCTCGTCAGCGGAACAGCGAGCGACGCGCGACTGCGGCTCATGGGCGATCTCGCCGATTTTCCTTTTACGAATGGCAAGAAGGGACAGTTCGTCGTCACGGTCAAGGCGCAGGGGGTGACGCTCGATTACGCCGACCGCTGGCCGCCTCTCACCGACTTGGACGGCGACGTGCGCTTCGAAGGCCCGCGGGTGACCGTCGACGCACGCCGCGGGCAGGTGTTTAACGCGGCGCTCCAGTACGCGCGGGCGGAGATCGCCGATTTGCGCGGCCACAACGCGCTGCTTCGCATCGACGGCGAAGCCTCGGGACCGACCGCGGATTTTCTGCGTTTTGTCACTGAGAGTCCCGTCGCCGGCTGGATCGATCATTTCACCGACGGCGCCGAGGCGGCCGGGACCGGCAAGCTCTCGCTAAAGCTCGAGCTGCCGCTGGGCAAGCCCGCGGGCGATCGCGTAGCGGGCGAATACACGTTCTCCGGCAACCGCATCAAGCTTCCGGGAGACATGCCGCCGGTGAATCGGCTGAACGGCAAGCTCACGTTTACGGAGCATGACCTCGGCGCCGCACAGCTCACCGGCGATGTCCTCGGCGGCGCGGCACGCTTCTCGATCACGAGCGATGACGGACATGTCCGCGTCGCCGGTCAAGGCAGCTCGGATCTCGGTCAGCTGCGCGTCGAATTTCCTCAGCAAGCGTTGGCGAAGCGCGTCACTGGCACCATCGACTGGCAGCTTGGCATCAGCGTTAGCAGCGGCGTCTCCACGTGGACACTCGAGTCGGGTCTCCGCGGCGCGGCCATCGATCTGCCGCCACCGCTGGCCAAGGCGGCGGGCGAGACGCTGCCGATGCAAATCGAGCGCAAATCCGTCGACCGCAGCCACGACGCCGTGAGCGTGCGCTACGGGCGCATCGGCCAACTGCTGCTCCAGCGCCGGCTTGCCGCGTCCGGCGCGACTGTCGAGCGTGGCCTGGTCGTCCTCGGCGGCGGCGGCGGAGAACCCGATCGCCAGGGGATGTGGGTACGCGGACGCGTCGACGCGGTGAACGCCGACGGCTGGCTCATTGTCAAGCGCGAGATCGAATCGGACA
>VBCS01000104.1 GCA_005888955.1 Betaproteobacteria bacterium | reverse complement strand
GGTGCGCATCGGCGCCGGGTTGAACGGGGGGACACTCATCTACCTCGAGGATCTGGGGCGAGCGCAAAGCGAGGCGCAACAGATGAAGCTCGCGGCCATGGGCCGGCTCACGGCGAGCATCGCGCACGAGATACGCAACCCGCTGTCCGCCATCAACCAGGCGTCACAGCTCCTCGAGGAAGACGGCGCGGTCGCGCCGGAAGGCGAGCGGCTGCTCTCGATGATCCGCAACAACGCCAAGCGCATCGACCGCATCGTCGGCGAAGTGCTGCAGCTGAATCGCCGCGACCGCCAGCAACCCGAGGTCGTGCCCATGATCGACTTCATGACCTCACTCGTCGAGGAGATCGTCCAGGCCGAGGCCATTCCGCCGCGCGGCGTCGTCATGCAGGTTCCCGACGACCTGCTGGTGATCTTCGATCGCGGCCACCTGAATCAGATCGTGTGGAACCTGGTGCGCAACGCGTGGCAGCATTGCCAGAAGAAGGAGAGCAGCATTCGGATCCTGGCGCGCCCCGGTTATATGGGCGATGCCGTAATATTGGAGCTCAACGACGACGGACAGGGGATTCCCGCGGAGCTGCGCGGGCAGATCTTCGAACCGTTTTTTACCACGCGACCGGGCGGCACCGGCCTGGGGCTCTACATCGCGCGCGAACTGGCCGATGCGAACGGCGCCGCGCTGGAGCTCCTGCCGAAGGGACCTGGGGCGCACTTCCGCATCACGATGAAGCGCGCGCTCAGCCCGGCGGAGAAGTGAGAGTGAGAGCGAGAGCCTCTAACACGGCGGGATATCGAGGGGAGCGATCATGAGCCGGAGACCACGCGAGCGCGGACAACCCAAAGTGCTCGTCATCGACGACGAGCCCGATCTGCTGGAATTGCTCGAGCTCACGCTGTCGCGCATGGGACTCGACACGACGCGCGCGCAATCGGTGGCGGAAGCCATACGCCTTCTGGACGCCCAGGCATTCGACCTGTGCCTGACCGATATGCGCCTGCCCGACGGCGAGGGCTTGCGCGTGGTCGAGCACATCACCGAAAAGGGCCTCGACGTTCCGGTCGCGGTGATCACCGCCTTCGGCAGCGCGGAGAACGCGGTAGCGGCACTCAAGGCGGGTGCATTCGATTACCTGGCCAAGCCGGTGGCCCTCGAACAGTTGCGGGCCCTGGTCAAGCAGGCGCTGAAGGTGCCTGAAAAGCCTGCGGCGCCGTCGTCGTACCAGCTTCTCGGCGAGTCACAGGCGATCATGCAGGTGCGGCAGATGATCGACCGGCTGTCCAAGAGCCAGGCACCGGTGTTCATCACCGGCGAGTCCGGGAGCGGCAAGGAGCTCGCGGCGCGCATGATCCATCTGGGCGGGCCGCGCGCCGAGCAGCCCTTCGTGCCCGTGAACTGCGGCGCGATCCCGGAGAACCTGATGGAAAGCGAGTTCTTCGGCTACAAGAAAGGCGCATTCACCGGAGCCGAAGGCGATCGCGATGGCTTCTTTCAGGCCGCAAATGGCGGCACGCTGTTTCTCGACGAAGTCGCCGACCTGCCGCTGCCGATGCAGGTGAAGCTCTTGCGCTCGATTCAGGAAAAGCGCGTGCGCAAGGTCGGCTCGACAACGGAAGAGCCGGTCGACGTGCGCATCATCAGCGCCACGCACAAAAAGCTGACGGCGCTGGTCGAAGCGGGCGAGTTCCGGCAGGACCTTTTCTACCGGTTGCACGTGATCGAGCTGGCGATGCCGTCGCTGCGCGAGATGCGCGAGGATATTCCCTCGATCGCCGACGCACTCCTGCACAAGATGTCGCGCGCCGCGCCCGCCAAGCTCGATGCGGAAGCGGCCGCCGCATTGGAGTCTTATCCGTTTCCCGGCAACGTGCGCGAGCTGGAGAACATTCTCGAGCGCGGGCTGTCGCTGGCCGCAGACCCGCAGAAGATCACTGCCGACGACCTGCATCTGACGCCACCGCCGGAAGAGATCGACGCCGCGCTTCCGACCGGCGACAAATGGCCGCTGCAGGATTATCTCGATCGCGTCGAGCGTGCGGCAATCAACGAAGCGCTGGAGAAGACGCGCTACAACCGTACCGCGGCGGCGAAGCTCCTCGGCATCACCTTTCGGGCGATGAGGTATCGCATGGAACGGCTGGGGATTAAATAACCGCAGCGTATTGGCCGCGTTTCGGACCCGCCTCTTTGTCGACCGCGCCGGCATCGTGCGCGCGGCGGCGCAGGTACCTTCGCCCAACTCCGACGAGCGGCCCGAGGGAGTCGCGATCACGCTGCTCGTCATCCATAACATCTCGCTCCCGCCGGGACGATTTGGCGGTCCGGCGATCACGGCGTTGTTCACCAACCGCCTCGATCCTTCGGCGCACCCCTATTTCGCGACGGTCGCACAATTGCGCGTTTCCGCGCATTTCCTGATCGGCCGCGACGGTACGCTCACGCAGTTCGTGTCCTGCGCGCGGCGTGCCTGGCATGCCGGAGCTTCGTCGTGGCACAACCGCGACCAGTGCAACGATTTCTCCGTCGGCGTCGAGCTGGAAGGCACCGACGATGTGCCCTACGACGCGGCGCAGTACACCGTGCTCGCGCGCCTCACGCGAGCGTTACGCCGGCGGTACCCGATCGTCGATATCGTCGGTCACAGCGAGATCGCGCAAGGCCGGAAGACCGACCCGGGCCCGGCGTTCGATTGGGCGCGCTACCGGCGGCTGGTCGCAGGCCGTACTGGTAGCCTGGGCTGAGCCGCAGGCGAAGCCCGGGTCCATCGGTATAGCGGCACGGCCGTCCCCGGGATTCGCCGTGCTCATCCCGGGCTGCGCGCGTCGACCCCGGACATCGCGTTGCGCGCTCAGCCCCGGCTATGGATCCGGTAGCAGCACCTGCTTGGACACAGGCGAATTCCAAGGTAAAATAATAGGTTATGCAGTTTCTTGCCGACTATTTTCCGCTGCTCCTGTTCTTTGCCGCATTCAAGCTTTGGGACATCTATGTGGCAACGGGCGTCGCCATCGCCGCATCGGTGGTGCAGATCGCGTATTTCCGCTGGCGGCGCGGGAAGGTGCAGACGGTGCATTGGCTGAGCCTCGCGATCATCGCCACATTCGGCGGCGCGACGCTTCTGCTTCACGACGAGACTTTCATCAAGTGGAAGCCCACGGTTCTGTACTGGCTCTTCGCCGCCATCCTCGCCATCGGGCGCGTGATCTTCCGCCGCAACCTGATCGCGGCGCTCATGAAGGACCTGACGCTCCCGGACCCGGTCTGGGCGCGAGTGACCTGGACGTGGGTCGCCTTCCTCCTCGCCATGGGCGCCGCCAACCTTTACGTCGCATCGCACTTTTCGACCGACGCCTGGGTCAACTTCAAGGTCTGGGGCGGGATCGGACTGTTTTTCCTGCTGGCCGTCGCGACGGTCGCATCGGTCGCGCGCTACCTGCCCGACCGGCCATGACCGACGTTCCGGCAACACTGCGCACGCGCCTGGCCGACTTGTCGCCGGTCGCACTCGAGATCGAGGACGACAGCGCCGCACACATTGGCCATGCCGGCGCTGCGGGAGGCGGCGGGCACTTTTCGCTGTTGATCGTGTCTGAGGCGTTCAACGGCGTGTCGCGACTGAAAAGGCACCAGACAGTCATGGCGCGAGTCGCCGATTTGCTTCCAAACCCGATTCACGCACTATCGATCAGGGCGCTCGCGCCTGAAGAGTTCTACTAACCAGAGTTGCACTTACAGAAGGACTGTCATCCATGCAGACGTTATTCCGACTATTCACCGCGCTGGCAGCAATCGCCATGCTGCTCGTCCCTCCCGTCGCGACAGCGCAGGAGGCAAAGAAGGCGCCCGCCAAGGCCGACGCGCCGGCGAAAGGCAAGGACCTCTATCCCCCCGCCTTCTT
>VBCS01000488.1 GCA_005888955.1 Betaproteobacteria bacterium | reverse complement strand
GTGCGCCTGATCGGGTGCCCGCTCGTACGCGTAGCCGGGCGACACCGTAATGCCATCGATGCCGAGCGCGCCGGCCTGGTCGAAAAACCGCGCGACGCGCTCCGGATCGGCGTCGTTGAACAGCGTGCAATTGATGTTGACCCGGAAGCCGCGCGTCTTCGCGGCCCGTATCGCCGCGACGGCGCGCTCGTAGACGCCTTCTTCGCACACCGAGCGGTCATGCATCTCGCGGTCGCCGTCCAGATGCACCGACCACACGAAATACGGGCTCGGGCGGAACAAGCCGAGCCTCTTCTGCAGCAGCAGCGCATTCGTGCACAGGTAGACGAACTTCCGCCGCGCCACGATGCCGGAAACGATGGCGTCGATTTCTTTGTGCAGCAAAGGCTCTCCGCCGGCGATGGAGACCACCGGGGCGCCGCATTCATCGACCGCCGCCAGGCATTGCTCGACCGAGAGGCGCTGATTCAGGATTGCGTCGGGATAATCGATCTTGCCGCAGCCGGCGCACGCCAGGTTGCAGCGAAACAGCGGCTCGAGCATGAGCACCAGCGGGTAGCGTCGGCGTCCCGACAGTTGCTGGCGGATGATGTAGGCGCCTATGCGCGCCTTCTGCAAGAGGGGTATCGACACGATGGCTGCTAATGGAAGCGGCCGGTCAAGGCGCGCCCTTCGGTGCCGGCGACGCGCGCAGCAACTCGGCGGGAAGCCGGAATTCCACATTTTCCTCGATGCCGGGAAGCGTCGATACTTCGATCGGGCCGAGTCGACGCAGCGCCCCGACCACGTCGTCGACCAGCTCCTCGGGTGCTGATGCGCCCGCGGTGATCCCGACCACGGTGGCATCCCGGACCCATGCGGCGTCCAATTCGGTGCCGTCGGCAACCAGGTAAGTCGGCACGCCCGCTTCGACGCCTATCTCGCGCAGGCGATTCGAGTTCGAGCTGTTGTTGGCTCCGACGACCAGAATCACATCGGCGAGCTTGGCGAGCTTGCGCACGGCCGACTGCCGATTTTGCGTGGCGTAGCAGATGTCATTGATGTCCGGACCGACGATATCGGTGAAGCGCCGCTTCAGCGCGGCGATGATCGTTCGCGTATCGTCGACGCTGAGCGTGGTCTGCGTGACGTACGCGACGGGCGTATCGGCAGCGAGGTCCAGTTCGTCGACATCCCGTTCAGTTTGCACCAGCAACACCGGTCCCGGCACCTGGCCCATCGTCCCCTCGACCTCCGGATGGCCCGCGTGACCGACCAGGATCACGACGCGACCCTGCCCGACATAACGCTTACCCTGGCCATGGACCTTGGCGACGAGCGGACACGTCGCATCGAGAACGCGCAGGCCACGGGTCTGCGCATCCTCTTCTACGAGCCGCGCGACGCCGTGCGCGCTGAAAATGGTGATCGCTCCGGTGGGCACTTCCGCAAGGTGCTCGACGAAACGTGCGCCCTTTGCGCGCAGGCTCTCGACGACGTGGCGGTTGTGAACGATTTCGTGTCGGACGTAAACGGGCGCGCCAAACTTCGTGAGCGCCTGCTCGACGATGTCGATGGCCCGGATCACGCCGGCGCAGAAACCTCGCGGCTGGGCGAGCATCACGCGCACGGCAGCGGCCTTTCTCGCGAGTCGAACAAAACGATCGAGTGGATCATCGAATGAGCCCGCGATTGCGCTGCGCTGTCGTTCATCCGGGCAATGATGCCCTTTTGCGTGCGGAGAGACAAGTCGATCAGCGTAGCGACTCGCATTCCAGCGACCTTCGACCGCGCATAATGTCGCGAGGCTGGCCCGATTCGAGTGCGTCTATAATGGCGGAGTTCCGTAACCTGTCAAAGTCCTGTCAAAGTCGAAGCGAGCCGCACGGGCGTTCGCGGTCCTGCTGAGCGTGCAGGTAGCAGCCATTGCGCTGACGCCGGGTATCGCGCGTGCGCATGCGATTGTCGTCGCCGCACAGCCGGCGATGAATTCCACAGTCTTGCCGGGGGAGCTCGAAATCAGGCTTGACTTCAACAGCCGCATCGATCAGAAGCGCTCACGCTTGAGTCTGCAGCGGCCCGACGGGGGCGAGGTTGCCGTCGCGCTCGCGCCGGGCGGCGCATCGGGAGTGCTCGCCGGCCGTGCGCAGGTCGCGGGAGAGGGGCGCTGGAAGTTGCGCTGGCAGGTTCTCTCGCTCGATGGCCACATCACGCGCGGCGAGGTGAGTTTTTCGGTACGCGACGGTGCCCGCGCTCGTTGAGCACACTGTTCGACATCTTCGGCTTTCTCAACGTTGTCCTGCGCGGCCTCGATTTCGTGGCGCAATCGGTTTTGCTGGGCAGCGTGGCTTTCGTCGTACTCGTCGCAACTCCGCTCGCCGGCGAGGTGCAGCGCGAGCTGAGTCCCGTCTTGGTGGGATGTCGGCGCGTCATCCAGGCGGCCGCGTTGGCGGTGGTCGTTGCCGTCACCGCGACCACCGTCGTGAACGCCGCGGTCCTCGCGGCCTCGCTGACGGTATCCTGGCGCGAGGTCGCTGGGGCCGGCTTCGTGATCGCCGGCGCTGCCAAGGTCATCATCGCAGTCATGATCGGCTTGCTGGCGTCGATTGGGTCCGTGCCAGCCGTGTCGACGCGCAGCGCGCTCGGCGCCGCCGGCGCGCTCTTTCTCTGCACGGCGCTCGCCGACAGCCACGCGGCGGCGCGGCTCCGGGACAACGGCCTGCCGCTGCTGGCTACGGGCGCGCACGAGCTCGGCGCCGCACTCTGGCTGGGTGGGCTGCCATGTTTCTGGTGGGCGCTGCGGCGTGCCGGGACGCGCGAGCTCGCGAGCCGAATCGGCAAGCGCTTCTCGGCGCTGGCAATCACGGGCGTCGCACTGATCCTTGCCGGCGCCGCGATATTCGTCGCCATGTACATCGGCTCGATCGATGCCGTGTACGGCACCGCCTACGGCGCGATGGCCTTGACGAAAAGCGTCCTGCTGGGAATGTTGCTGCTGCTGGGCTTCGCCAATTTCCGTGCGGTCCGTCGGGTTGCCGCGGGCGGCACAGCCCTTCCGCGCGTCCGTCGCTTGGTCGAAGTGGAGATGGGTATCGGCTTTGCAGTGCTGATGGCGGCAGCGTCGATCACGTCAATGCCTCCTGCCGTCGACTTGACCCAGGATCGCGTCACGTTCTCCGAACTGGTGGAGCGGATCACGCCGGCGATACCAAGGATTACAAGTCCGGAGCATGCGACGCTGGGGATTCCGGCACTGCAGGCGCGCCTCGACGAAGAGAGACGCGCGGAGCAGGAATCGCCAACGGTGCGCGCTTTCGTGCCGGGCAGCGGCATGCTGCCGCCGCGCAACCTGGAGGACCTCGAGTGGTCCGAATACAACCACCACTGGGCGGGGTTGCTGGTTGCGGCGATGGGGCTCGCCGCACTTGCGCAGCGCAGCGGCCGTGCGCCGTGGGCGAAACATTGGCCGCTGCTGTTTCTCTTGCTCGCAGTGTTCCTATTTCTGCGCGCGGATCCCGAGGTCTGGCCGATGGGCGAGATCGGGATCATCGAAAGCTTGAAGGACCCCGAAGTGGCGCAGCATCGGCTGTTCGTGCTGCTCATCGTCGCTTTCGCGCTTTTCGAATGGAGCCTGCGCACCGGCCGCATAGACTCGCATAAACTGATGCGCATCTTTCCGTTACTGATGGCGCTCGGTGGCACGCTGTTGTTGACGCATTCGCACGCGCTCGGCAACGTGAAGGAAGAGCTGCTCATCGACATGACACACATGCCGATCGCCGTGCTTGGGATCAGTGCAGGCTGGGCGCGCTGGCTCGAGGTCGAGGCCCTGGAGGAAGAGGGCCGTTGGGCCGGATGGCTCTGGCCGGGTTGCCTTGTGCTCATCGGACTGCTGCTGCTCGGCTATCGCGAAGCGTGAGGCCATGATTGCAACAGGGATCGACGCTTGTCCTCGGTGATCATGCAAGTGGTGGCGGCTTGCGCGCGCCGTCCTTGGCTCGTGGTCGTCGTCGCCGCGGCGCTCGGAGGCGGCGCGTTCACCTATAGCGCGAGTCACATCGCGATCGATACCAACAGCACCAGCCTGATCGCCGAGGATGTTGCTTGGCGCAAGCGCGAGATGGTCTTCGATACAGCCTTTCCGCAGCGCGCGGACCTGATCGCGGTCGTCGTGGACGGCGCGACGCCGGAGCTTGCCGAACGGTCGACCGCCGCATTGGCGCAGCGCCTGTCGAGTCAGATTGGGCCTTTCCGTGCCGTATGGCGCCCGGATGGCGGGGCGTTCTTCGATCGTGCGGGCTTGCTGTTCGAATCGACGGCCGACCTCTCCCAGACGACGCAACGGCTGATCTCGGCGCAACCTCTGCTCGGCAGCCTTGCCGCGGATCCCAGCGTGCGGGGGCTGATGGACGCGCTGGCGCTCCTCGTCGAAGGCGCGCAAGCCGACCCGACACGATTCGACGAGCTGGCGCAACCGCTAGTCACACTCGCCGACACCTTCGACGGCATCGCTGCGGCGCGTGTGCCGGCATTTTCCTGGCACACGTTGATCGCCGGGCGCGCTCCCGAACCGCGCGAGCTGCGCCGCTTCATCCTCGTGCAGCCGGTACTCGACTACAGCGCGCTGCAGCCGGGCGAACGTGCCCGTGGGACGATTCGGCAAGCTGCGCGCGAGCTTGGACTCGACGCCGATCCATGGGTCCGGGTACGGCAGACGGGCCCGGTACCGCTCGCCGACGAGGAGTTCGCGACGCTTGCCGAGGGCGTCGCGCTCAATGTCACGATCATGCTGGTTGCGGTAGCGCTGTTGCTGTGGATCGCGCTTCGGTCCTGGCGTCTGATCGCTGCGATCCTGCTGAGCCTCGGCGTCGGATTGATCGTCACGACGGCATTCGGTCTCATCGTGTTGGGCACGTTGAATCTGATCTCGATCGCCTTTGCCGTGCTCTTTGTCGGCCTGGGTGTCGACTTCGGTATTCAATTCTGCGTGTGCTATCGCGCCAAGCGCTACACGGGCGACGATCTGCATCTTGCGCTGCGCGACGCCGGCGGGGAAATCGGCGGCGCGTTGGCGCTCGCGGCCGCCTCGATCGCGGCGGGGTTCTACGCGTTCCTGCCGACCGAGTATCGTGGTGTGTCCGAGCTGGGCGTGATCGCCGGTACCGGCATGATTGTCGCGTTTATCGCCAGCGTCAGCCTGCTTCCCGCGCT
>VBCS01000486.1 GCA_005888955.1 Betaproteobacteria bacterium | reverse complement strand
CGGTATTTGGTCGGCGAACGGGCATCGGCGCTGGCGCTGGAGGTGCAGATGCAGTCCCCGCGTCGGCGCGAGCGGCGCGCGATCCTTTCACGGCTGGTGGAGGCGATCGGGGAAACCTGCAACTTCACGATGCTCGACGGGACCGATGTCGTGTACCTGGAGCGCGTCGAAACCTCCGCGAACGTTCGGCTGCACATGAAGACCGGCTCGCGCGTGCCGCTCCATTGCACGGCAAGCGGCAAGCTGCTGCTGTCCGAGATGCCTCTCACGCAGGTTTGGAGGCTGCTGGGTCCCGGGCCTCTTCCACGCTACACACAGCGGACGATCGTGAGCATGTCAGCGCTCGAGCGCGAGCTTTACAAGATCCGCGCAAGCGGCGTCGGTACCGACAACGGCGAGTATTTGGTGGATTCAGTTTGGCTGGCCGTACCGGTCCGCGATCAACGGGCGCGGATCTGCGCTGCGGTCGCCGTCCACGGCCCCGCGCCCCGCATGACGCTCAAGAAAGGCTACGGATTCCTTCCCGCCATGAAGAACGCGGCGGCCGCTATCGCCGCAACGCTTACCTCGGTAGGCGCTGGAAACGCACCGACACCGCTGCGGCGAGTCGACTTGAACAGAAAGGACATTGCGGCATGACGCAACCTGTCATTATTACCGTAGCTATCACAGGGGCAGTTCCGCGCAAGAAGGACAGTCCAGCCATTCCGGTGACGCCGGCCGAGCAAGTCGAATCGACGCATGAGGCGTTCGAGGCCGGCGCATCGCTCGTACACATACACGTGCGTAATCCGGACGAGTCGCCTGGCTCCGCTCCGGAGCTCTACGCTCAAGTGCAGGAGGGTGTGCGCAAGCATTGTCCCGGCATGATCGTGCAATTCTCGACGGGCGGCCGCGGCCGCGAGCAGGCGAAGCGCGGCGCCATGCTGTACCTGAAACCGGATATGGCGTCGCTCGCCACCGGCTCAGTCAACTTTCCAGTGGGCATTTATGAGAACCCGCCAGACTTCGTCGAAGGGCTCGCACGGACCATGCTCGAAAACGGAATCAAGCCCGAGATCGAGGTGTTCGACCTGTCCATGCTGTACAACGCGGCCAATCTGGTCAAGAAAGGCCTCGTCAAGGAACGGCCGCATGTGCAGTTCGTCATGGGCGTGCCTAACGCGATGCCGGCGCGCCGATCGGTGTTCGATTTTCTGCGCGCCGAGATCGAAGACGTACTGCCGGGGGCCACTTGGGTCGCCGCCGGCATCGGCCCGCATCAGTGGGAGGTCAACCAGTGGTGCCTCGAAAGCGGCGGGCATTGCCGCACGGGACTCGAGGATAACCTCCGCATCACGCCCGACCGTCTCGCAGCAAGCAACGCTGAGTTGGTGCAGAAGATCGTCGATGCCTGCGCCCAATACGACCGGCGGCCGGCGAGCCCTGCCGAAGCCCGACAGCTGCTCGGTCTTGCGCCGGTCCATTGACGCACGGTAGCAGAATGAAAGGCGCCAAACACAACAGCTAGGAGGATATGCAATGGACGACTCGAAATCGAACGACAACCCGCGCGCCGTGCCGGCTGAATCGGCCGCCGGTCTCCAGCGGCGACAATTTCTCGGTAACGTCGTAAAGGCCGCGGGTGGCCTGCTGCTTGGCGATTTAGCGGCGCCCACGGCCGCCAGCGCTCAGCCGACCAGCTCCCCGGCGCCGGCGGTCGGCGCGCAGAAATTCACCGACTGGGGCTGGCCGCAGCCGTACGAACAGATCTCGGCGAAGTCGAAGCAGTGGCTGCAAGGCAAGGGCTGGTGGCCCCTCAGCGCCGCGTGGATCGTCGTGTGGTCGAGCGAGGAGATGATCGGCCACGTCCTGCAGACGCAAAAGCTTTTGGAGAAGCGCGGCATCGAGACCGATTGGAGGACCTTCGTCGCTGCGGGCTTCTCGAACGAAGCTTTCATTCCAGGGCGCATCCAGATCGCGAACACGGGCGCGCTCGGTGTGCTCGCACTGCTCAGCAACAAGGTGCCGATGCGCGCGCTGGCGGTCCATTCGCCTGCGCTGACGCACGCAGCGACCGTGCCGCTCGACTCGCCGCTCAAGAGCCTCGCCGGCCTCAAGGGTGCCAAGGTGCTCAAGCGTCCCGCGGTCGTCGGCACGACCACGGGCTCGACGAATCATTTCGGCTTCATCGCGGCGGCGCATTATCTCGACCTCAAGCCGAACGAGGACTACACGCTGCGCAGCACGCCACCCGGCGACCTTGCCGCGGGCCCGAAGGGGATCGACGTCTTCACGATCTGGGAGCCGCATGTCTCGTACTCGACCGAGGTGCTGAAGGTCACGCGGCTACTCGAGCCGCTCGACCCGTACTACATCTACAGCGGCTACTACTACGGCCGGCTCGAGATCGAGGAGAACGCGCCCGACGTCATGCAGCTGATGAACGATGCCTTCATCGAGGCCGTGTTGTGGGCGAAGGCCAACCCGGATGAAGCGGTCAAATCGCTGATGAGCCGGCCCGAATACGGGCGGCTGGGAAGCGACCTGATCGTGAAGATGACGGATCGCTATCTCTTCTGGCCGAAGCCTACGGTTTACTATCCGTTCGCCGATCCGAACGGCATCTGGCCGGCAGAAGAGGCGCGGATCAGCACGTGGGCCTTCGAAACAGGCGCGTCGAAGAACAAGGTGACCAACGCCGATTGGCAGAACATGCGGAAGACGAGCTACATGGACGCCACGTTCGACAAGCTCGGCTGGCGGGTTCCCGAGAAGCCGCCATTCCTGCCGAAGGACTTCGGGGGTGTCGGCAACCTGCCCTACAAGCCGTACGGCGCGGCGCTGCTGAAAGGAGCGGCGCCGTTTCCGGAACCCGGCGAGCTCAAGAAGCCGTGGACGTTCAAGGGTAAGACCTATATGCCATGAGCGGCGCCGGGCGGAGCGCGATTCCTCCACCGTCCTCGGGAGTGCGCGCTGAGCAAGCGCGCGAAAAGGCGGGCTACGCCGCGGTCGAAGCGCCAGTTCGCGCAACCGCTGAGCGTCGCGTTCCGGTTGCTCCCGAGGCGTTTGCACGGCTTGCGGCATCCATGGTGCCGCCGCCGCCGCCCACCTGGCGCCGCGCACTCGCCCGCATTTGCCGCCTTTGGCTCCTCGTGGCATTCGTCGTTATCTGGGAACTCGTGAGCATTTTCGGGCAGCGCGTCAATCCCCAGCTCGACGTGATGATGCCGCCGCCGACGGCGGTGATCTCGGCCGCGTCCGACCTGATGACACGAGGCGTCCTCTTTACGCACATCTTCGACAGCCTCTACCGCGTGCTGTTGGCGGTAGGCGCCGCGACGGCGCTCGGCGTGCCGCTGGGTCTAGCGATGGGTTGGTCCTCACGATTTCGGTTCGCGGTCGACCCGCTGCTCGAGTTCATTCGGCCCATTCCACCGCTCGCCTGGATTCCCTTGAGCATCCTTTGGTTCGGCATCGGCGACGTCCAGATCGTGTACATCATTTTTCTTGCCGCGTTCTTTCCCGTCGTGCTGAACTCATTGGCGGGCGCGCGAGACGTCGATCCCTATCTCGTGCAGGCAGGACTCAGCCTGGGTGCGCGCCCGAGGGAGCTGTTCCTCACCGTGGTTCTCCCCGCTGCGCTGCCGCACATATTTACGGGCATGCGCGTCGGACTCGGAATCGGATGGATGGCTTTGGTCGCGGGCGAGCTGGTCGCGGCGCCGAGCGGGCTCGGCTACATGATCAACAACGCCCGCACGCTGTTCCGCAGCGATTACATCCTGCTCGGCATGGTGCTGATTGGCGTTCTGGGGCTCGTGCTCGACTATCTGATGCGCCAAGCCGCGCGCTTGGTGATGCCCTGGCACAAGGGGCAATAGCGCAGCCATCTGCGGAAGCTGAAGCCATTATGCAAGTCGATGTCGCCAACGTCAGTAAGGTGCATTTCTCGATGAAGGGCGAGCCGCTTCTTGCGTTGCTGGACGTCAACTTCCAGGTGGAGAAAAACGAATTCTTCTCGATTGTTGGACCGAGCGGATGCGGAAAGACGACCCTGCTCAATCTTCTTGCGGGATTCGAGCAGCCGACGCGCGGCGAGCTCAAGGTTGGCGGCAGAGTAATTACCGCGCCGGGGTGGGAGCGCGCAGTGGTGTTCCAGGAATACGCATTGTTTCCGTGGTATACGGTCGTACAGAACATTCGCTACGGGCTGCGGCGCAAGCGCGTGCCCGAGCCTGAGCAGCGCCGGCTGGTCGACCATTACATCGGCCTCGTGGGTCTGGGCGGTTTCGAGTCGCGTTATCCGAGAGAACTGTCGGGCGGGATGCGCCAGCGAGTCAGCATCGCGCGCGCGCTCGCGGTCAACCCGTCCATCCTGCTGATGGACGAGCCATTTGCCTCGCTCGACATCCAGACACGCGAGTATATGCAGGATGAACTGCTCAAGATCTGGCAACGGGAACCCAAGACCGTCATTTTCGTGACGCACAGCATCGACGAGGCGATCAAGCTGTCAGATCGCATCGCCATCATGGGCCCGCGCCCGGGGCGCGTGGAAGAGATCATGATCGTCGAGTTCGGCCGTCCGCGCGACCCCACCAACCCCGCAGTCGTGCGCCTCGCTGCGGAGGTGAAGCTTTGGCTTCGACAGCAGGTGTTCGGAAGCAAGTCGGCGGAGGACGCGCCCCATGCGGATCAGCATATGGCTGGCTGACTGCGAATCTAGAGATCGCTTGGCGCGGGACGCGCCAAGCAAGATGGTCCGGCGCCATGTGCGCAGAGCGTTCGACCATTACGGATTGTGCGGCCGGTACCGATGCTATGCGCAGCGCCTCGTTGAGATAA
>VBCS01000487.1 GCA_005888955.1 Betaproteobacteria bacterium | reverse complement strand
GCCATCGCGCAGATCGCCGGCTGCGGCGTGCTGCTCGCCGACCAGCTCGGGTTCGAGCCCGAGGGCGCCGCCGTGCAGGTCGCCGCGCTCGCGGCTGCGCTGGCCGGAGCATTGTTGCTGACCTGGACCGAGCGCGTGTGGCCGGAAGTCCAGGAAGCAGTCATCGGCGTCGTGTTTGTGCTCGGCGCGACGGGCAGCGTGCTGCTGCTCGCGAGCAACGTCCACGGCAGCGAGCACTTGCGCGACCTTCTCGTCGGACAGATCCTCTGGGTGCAGCAGAGTCGGCTGGTGTGGGCGGCGCTGGTTTATGCGGCGATTCTGGCGCTCTGGTTCGGCGGCCGCGAGCGCCTCGGCCGCACCGGGTTCTACGTCCTGTTCGCGCTCGCCGTCACCGTGTCCGTCCAGCTCGTCGGCGTGTATCTGGTGTTCGCCACACTGATCGTGCCGCCGCTCGCAACACGGCGAATGGTTCGCGGCCGGCTGGCCGCGGCGTGGGCTCTCGGCATCGCGGGTTACGCCGCGGGACTGTTGCTGTCGACCGCATTCGACCTGCCGACGGGGCCGACGATCGTCTGGGCGCTGGTCGTGCTTGCGTCAGGCTGGTTTGCAGTGGCTTCCTCCGGCGGACGCACCGTGCGGAACATGACGAGCAACGCCAGGTCGTAGGCGATCTTCAGCGCGCCCGCGATGAAGAGCGGCCAGCCGAAGGTGGAAATGCCGAGGAGATATCCTGCCAGTAGCGGACTCGCCGCTGCGGCGAGGCTGCGCGGGACCGCCGTGATGCTCGCTGCAGCCGGCCGCTCGGGCGGGGTAACGACGGCCATCACGTACGAGCCGCGCGTCGGCACATCCATCTGCGACAATGCGCTTCGCGCGAGCAGGAGCACGATCACCCAGGAGAGCTGCGGCACGAACGGAATCAGCAGCAGCATGAGGTTGGCCGGCAGATGCGTGAAGACCATCGTATTCACGAGCCCGATCCGCTTCGCGATGCGCACCGCGACGAGATAGGAAAACGCGGACAGGACGCCGGTCCAGAAGAAAATCGTGCCGGCGACCGTCGTCGACAGCTCGAAGCGCTCGAAGAGCCACAACGCGAGCATCGATTGCACGACGAAGCGGACGGGAAGCTTGCGATAAATCCAGCCCGATCCGAGACCGATGAGCCCGTACAGGACGAACATCGCCTGCAGCGCGGGTTTCATTCCGGCGTAGCCACCGCTTACGGCCAGGTCGGGGACCGCCGCGAAAAGCGCGCCCAGCGCGGCCGCGAGCGCGCCGGTGAGGCTGTAGCGCGCAAAGAGCGCCGTTCGCCCGCGGTCGGTGCCGACGTGCGCCAGAACCGCCTGTTCGAGTGGCAGGAACACGCTCACGTCGCCGCTCGAAGGATTGAGCGTGCCGACAACGGCGATGACGAGGAGCGGCCAGAAGTCGTTCACGGCGGCGAAAGCAAAGCCGGTCGCGGCCATAAGCGCTGCCGCCGCGAGCAGCAGCGTCCGATAGCCGATCCGATGCGCATGCAATCCGACCAGCAGCGAAAGCGCGGCGGAGCCCAAGAGCGTGGCGGTGGCAATGACCCCTACATTAAACGGCGAAAGCCCGAGGGTGATGAGATACACGGGCAGGAGGAGACTCACGTAGCCATCGCCGAATGCCCGCAGCCCGCGCGCCAGCAGCACTCGGCGCAGCGTCGAAGCGTTTATTTCGCTCATTTTCCTGCGCCACCGTAGCTGAAATCGTCGAAGACGGTGACGCTGTCGGCCTTGGTCCACACGCCCACCGCGCCGGCGCCGCCGATGTGCTTGTCTTCCAGCTCGATGTAGCGCTTGCCGTCGAGCGCTACGGCGATGCGGCTGCCGGCGAATTCGACGCGCAGAACGTGCCACTGGCCTTTCGCGACCGGGGCATCGACATACTTGAGGGTGATGCGGCGGCCGCTCTGCGTGTAGTAGAGCGAAACATTGTTTTCCAGGGCATTCGCGCGGGCCACATAGTAGTTGTCGCCATCCTTCCAGCGCCAGACGACGCCGCCGGCCTGATCGTCCGTGCCCGCGAGAGGTTTGAATTTCACCTCGACGTAGCCGTCGGCGATCGCAACGTCGCGCTTGACGCACCACGGAAAGTCGCCGCGCCCGCTTTGCTTGAGCACGTTGGGTGCGCTCGGCGCGCTGGCATCGGCCTCGACCGCCCAGTGAAAGGCGCCGCGGCCGGTGACACCCGCAGTCCACGCCGCGGGAAGGGCGCCGACGCGGTCGGCATCGAAGTTGATCGTTTCCGCGAACGCCGCGGTCGCGACGCCACAGGCGAGGAGCGACAGCCCTGCAGTCGTGGTTGGCTTGGTCATGGCGAGTCTCCTCCGGATCTTCGGGCGACCGCGCGGGGAAGCGACTGCTGGATCCAAGGTGCGCTCCCGCTCGGGCGGTCAGCCCAACGTCAGGAGCAGAGCTTGGACGCGGAGAGCGTCTTGGGAGAACGGGGAGTCTGCTCGCAATCCCCGCACCCACAATCTAGCACAGCCGCGTGTGAAATGCCAAGTTGTCCGCCGCAGCAGCGACGGCGCTGCGCAAGGGCCGCGTCAATGCTCGTGCCGATGATGCAGATCGGGGAAGTGCGGATGCGCGTGCACCAGCGGCTCGTGCACGTGCTCGTGGCGATGCGGCTCGGTACCATCCCAGGGGAAAGCGTGCTCGTGGCGATGGTGCGCGTCGTGGCGATGTGGGTGGTCATGGATGAGGCGATCATGAACATGGGTGTGGCTGTGGCGCTCGGTCAGATGCAGCCAGACGCCGCAAGCCATCAGCGGCAGGGCGATAAAGAACGCTACGTCGGGACGCTCGCCGAGCATCGTGAACGCCGTCACCACTCCGATGAATGGCGCGGTCGCAAAGTAGGCGCCCGTCCGGGCCGCACCCAGCTCGCGCAGCGCGATGACGAACAGGACGAGGCTCACGCCATAGCCGAAGAAGCCAAGAACTCCCGCCGCCAGCGCTGCGCCTGCGGCCGGCGTCTGGCTGGCAAAGAACGCCGCCAGCGTCAGATTCACTGCGCCGCCGGCGCCGCCTTTGATTGCAGCGAGCAGCGTTGCGTCGTTGCCGGCGATCTTGCGCGTCAGGTTATTGTCCAGCGCCCATCCCAGACAGGCGAGCGCGATCAAACCCGCGCCTGCGCCTCCCGCGGCACGGGCGTCCGTGGGCCAGGTGAGGATGATGCATGCGGCAACGATCGCCGCCATCCCGGCGACAACCCTCGCGCTGCGATGCTCGCGGAAGACAAACCACGCGAACGCGACGGTCATGACGTTTTCCAGATTGCCCAGCAGACTCGCGGCCGCGCCTGACGTCAGCCGCAATCCAAAGGTGAATAGCGCCGGCGCGAGAATTCCTCCGCAGAGGATCGTCAGCGCAAGCCATGCCAGATCCGCTCGGGGCAATGTCAGGTTTCGGCGCCCGTCGCGCGCTACACGCACGAACAAAACCAGCGTCAGCCCAAGACCGGAACCAGCATAGAGCAGCCCGGCGAGCCAGAGCGGGTCGATCGTGCCGACGAGAGCTTTCGCGAGCGGAGTGCTCGCGCCGAACAACAATGCGGAGCCAAGCGCGAAGACGATTCCGCGAAATGGCACCATCGCGGCCGGCATCAGCGCCTCGCGAAAGGCGCTTGGTCAGTAGCCCTTGCGCGTTCCGGTCGAGCCGCCACGCGACGAGGCAGGCGCGGCCGGTGCTGCTGCGCTCGCTCTGCCGCTACCGGCAACACCGCCGCTCGAGCCGCGGCCCGATGTCGCGTAGGCGCGCATGCTGGAAACGATCTCTTCGACAGTTGCAGGGCGGTAGCCGGTCGATCCTAAAACCGCAACCACCGACGGACAGCGCTCGACTTCGTAGATCATCAGATACTCGTTGCGCTGGCGCATTCCGCTGCGCAGCGCAGCACCGCTATCGCTCATGTCGAAAGGAGGCTGCGCATCCTGATACAGCACGTTGTCGCCCTTGTCGAGCAGCGTGTAGCAGACGATGGCGTTCCCGACCCCGGGAACCGCGGCCGCCGCCGCGAGCGCCGCGATCATGATCCACAGTTTAAGCATGATGCCTCCACGTCTCTGACCCCATTATGGTCGCCCCTACGCTACTTGCGCAACAGCGCGATGCCGCGGTTCAGCCCTTCGAGCGTCAGCGGGAACATGCGGGGCCCCAGTGTTCCCAGCACGATCTGCGTCGAGCGCGTGTAGCCCCAGCCTCGCTCCGGCTCGGGATTGAGCCAGATCGCGTGGCGGTACGCGTCGACCAGGCGCTTGAGCCAGGCGATCCCGGGTTCCTCGTTGCTGTATTCGACGCTGCCGCCCGCCTGCATGAGCTCGTAGGGGCTCATCGCCGCATCGCCGACGAAGATCAGCCGCCAGTGCGGGCCATACTTGTGCAGGATATCGAACGTTGCGATGCGCTCGCTGCGCCGGCGAGCGTTGTCGCGCCAGACGTGATCGTAGACGCAGTTGTGGAAGTAGAAGTACTCGAGGTGGCGGAACTCGCTCTTGGCGGCCGAGAACAGCTCTTCGCAGACCTGGATGTGCGGATCCATCGAGCCGCCGACATCGAGAAACAGCAGCACCTTCACCCGATTGCGGCGCTCGGGCACGAGGTGCAGGTCGAGCCAGCCCGCGTTCTTCGCGGTGCCTTCGATGGTCGCATCGAGATCGAGCTCCTCCGGCACGCCTTCGCGCGCGAAGCGCCGGAGCCGTCGCAGTGCGATCTTGATGTTGCGCGTGTTCAGCTCCACCGAGTCATCGAGATTGCGGAACGAGCGCTCGTCCCAGACTTTCACCGCGCTGCGGCCGCGTCCGCCTTCCTGGCCGATGCGGACGCCCTCAGGGTTGTAGCCGTAGGCGCCGAACGGGCTCGTGCCGGCAGTGCCGATCCATTTCGCGCCGCCCTGATGGCGCGCGCGCTGTTCCTCGAGTCTGGCCTTGAGCGTTTCCATCAGCCTGTCCCAGCCGCCGAGAGCCTTCACCAGCGCCTTCTCCTCGTCGGTCAGCGTGCCTTCGATCGCCTTCCTGATCCACTCCTCCGGAATCTCGGCGCGGATGTCGAACACGCCTTCGACGCCGTGAAAGTACGCGCCGAAGGCGAGGTTGAAGCGGTCGTAGAGCGCCTCGTCTTTGACCAGGCAGGTGCGCGCGAGAAAATAGAAGTCGTCGATGCTGTTGGTAACGACGTTGCGCTCGAGCGCCTCAAGCAGCGTCAGAAACTCGCGCGTCGACGCCGGCAGCCTGGCGGCCTTGAGGTGGAGGAAGAAGTCGATCAGCATGCGCCTCTCTACCG
>VBCS01000111.1 GCA_005888955.1 Betaproteobacteria bacterium | reverse complement strand
TGCCGTCCAGGCATGGCTCGACGCACATCCGGCGCAAAGCGCGGTCGCGGCAGCGTCATGAATGCCGCGCCTTCCGGCTCGAGCGTCGCTCGCGCCAAGCGACTGGTCGTCAAAGTCGGCTCGAGTCTCGTGACCGCCGACGGACGCGGCGTCGACCACGCCGCGGTCGCCCGGTGGGCCGAAGAAATCGCCGCGCTCAAAGCGGCGGGCAAGGAAATCGCGCTCGTCTCCTCCGGCGCGATTGCCGAGGGCATGCAGCGGCTCGGTTGGGCGCGGAGGCCGGCTGCCATTCATGCGCTGCAGGCCGCGGCCGCAGTCGGCCAAATGGGACTGGTGCAGGCCTACGAAACCGCGTTCTCGCATTTCGGGCTGCACACCGCGCAGATTCTGCTCACGCACGACGACCTCTCGGACCGGAGGCGATATCTCAACGCGCGCTCCACGCTCTTAACGCTGCTTGCTCTCGGGGTCATCCCCGTCATCAACGAAAACGACACCGTGACGACCGATGAAATCCGCTTTGGTGACAACGATACGCTCGGCGCTCTCGTCACAAACCTCATCGAGGCCGATGTCCTGGTGTTGCTCACCGATCAGGAGGGCCTCTATAGCGCCGATCCGCGCAAGAATCCCGCGGCGACGCTCGTGCGCCAGGCACACGCGGGCGACCCGGCCCTCGAAGCGATGGCGAGCGGCGCAGGAACGGCGCTCGGCCGAGGCGGCATGCTGACCAAGGTGCTCGCCGCCAAGCGCGCGGCGCGCAGCGGAGCAGCTACGGTCATCGCCAGCGGGCACCTGGACAAGGTGCTCTCGCGGTTGGCGGCCGGCGAGGCGATCGGCACCGAGCTTGTTGCCGAAACGATGACGCTCGCCGCGCGCAAGCAGTGGCTGGCCGACCACTTGAGACTCGCCGGTCGGCTCACGCTCGATGCCGGGGCGGTACGCGCGCTCGCGCGCGAAGGCAAGAGCCTGTTGCCGATCGGCGTGGTCGCTTGCGAGGGTCAGTTCGAGCGCGGCGAAGTGGTCGGATGCTGCGATCCCGATGGGCGGGAGATCGCGCGCGGGCTCGTCAACTACAGCGGCGCAGAGACGCAACGCATCCTGCGCCGACCTTCGTCGGAAATCGAAGCGATTTTGGGCTACGTGGACGAACCGGAGCTGATTCACAGAGACAACCTGGTGCTGCTCTGAATGAGCAGCACCCGGTTGCGGCGTAGGCTAACCTGCGCGCAAGCGCAGGTTAAGCGAGCTAGACTCGAGTCCCCATCCGACGCAGCGGGGCGAAACGCCGCCCCGGGTTTCCCGCGGAGCGCCGAGCCCAGGCTAAACCGCTCGCCGCGGGCGCGCCACTAGACGTCGCCAGGCGGGTTGGTGTACGGCGAAGGTACGACCGCGTGCGCCCAGCCGTACAGGCGCTCGCGCCGGGTCTGCGGCCGATGATGCAGAAAACGCTCGAGCTCGGTTAGCGCACGGCGATACACATCGCGCTTGAAGTCGATGACGGCATCGAGCGGAACCCAGTAGTCGTGCCACCGCCACGCGTCAAACTCGGGATGGTTGGTCGCGCGCAGGGTGACGTCGCTGTCGCGGCCGACGAGACGCAGCAGGTACCAGATCTGCTTCTGGCCGCGGTAGCTGCCGCGCCATTCGCGCTTGATCCAGTGCGCCGGCACTTCGTAGCGCATCCACTCGCGGGTGCGGCCGAGAACCTTGACGTGCCCCGGCAATAGGCCGACTTCTTCTTTGAGCTCCCGAAACATCGCCAGCTCGGGCGTCTCACCGGGATGGATGCCGCCTTGCGGAAACTGCCACGCGTGTTCGCGGATCCGCTTGCCCCAGAAGACAAAGTTCTTCGAGTTGACGATGACGATGGCAACGTTCGGGCGATAGCCGTCACGGTCCAGCATCACGACCACCTGTGATTCAGCAAGTTGGCTCCATTTTTCCACAGATCGGGGCGCTTGCAAAGCCGGGCGAGCCGCGGCGAGGAGGCCTGCTGCCGTCGACGCGCGAAGGATTCGTATTCCAATCCAGCAGCTGAGGCTGCTGCCCCGCTTGCCGGAAGGGACAAGCTGCCGAAGGTCGCCGTCAGGCGGGCGGAGCCGACTCGCGCGGCGTGACGGACAGCGCAAGTCGTCGATCGCGCCGCAGCACGATCACCTCCAACGCCTCGTCGATGCGACCGCCAGTCAACAACCGTTGCAAATCGTCCACGCCCGTGACCGGTGCATGGCCCAGCGCGACGATGATGTCACCGGCACGCAATCCGCCGGCCGCCGCGGGCGAATCGGGCGCCACCGTATCAACCCGGGCGCCGGATTCGTGCAAGAGATCGAAGTGACGCACGACGCGCCGCGGCAGCGGGAGATCCTGAGCGCTGATCCCGAGATAGGCGCGCCGCACCCGTCCTTCGCGGATCAGCGCAATCGTGACGCGTTCGGCGGTACTGGCAGCGATCGCGAAGCAGATGCCCTGCGCCGGCAGGATGACCGCCGTATTCACGCCGATCACCGTGCCCGCCGAATCGACGAGCGGTCCGCCTGAATTGCCCGGATTGAGCGCGGCATCGGTCTGCACGATGTTCTCGAGCAGGCGTCCCGTTGCACTGCGCATCGAGCGACCGAGCGCGCTGATGATGCCCGCGGTCACCGTGTGCTGAAAGCCGTAAGGGCTGCCGATCGCGATCGCGATTTGACCGACGCGAACGCGTGCCGAGTCGCCCAGGCGCGCGTAGGCAAGGTTGTCGGCGCCGATCTTGACCAGCGCAAGATCGGAGTCAGGGTCGTCGCCGACGAGCTCGCCCGCAACGACGCGGCCGTCGGGCAAGGTTGCACGCAACGCGACGGCCCCGGCGGCCACGTGGCTGTTGGTGATGAGATAACCGTCGGGCGTGATGATAAAGCCGGAGCCCGAGCCGCTCTGCGCCCGCCCGCGGCGCGCCGGGCGCTCCACGCCGATGTGTACGACCGAAGGCCTTACCCGTGCGACCGCCCCGCTCACCGCGCGCGAATACTCGTCGAGGAGCCCATCATCAAGTTCGTGTTCAGGTGAACGCGGCGGCGGATGCAGCGCGTCGGCGCGCGATTCGTCGAGCACTGCTCGCCGCGCGGACGCCGGCGGACGGTCGAAGGGCGCCATATCGCCTCAATTGGCGACCCTCCACGGGAATTTCAAGCCGGCGAAGGCGCGCTCCCGTTCCCGTGGCGCAGGCTGAGGCGGCGATGTTCGGTCGCCGGCAGCGGCGGCTCGCGCAGCAGCGCCGCGTGCGCAAGGGCGAGCAGGCGGATCACGCCGCTCGAATGCTCGTCCCAATACTCGGCATGGTCGACATCGACACGCAGAAGCGAGAGCCGCGGGTCGAGCGGCCCCTGTCCAAACCAGGCCTCGAGCTCATCGTCCCAAAGCGCGAAGATGCGATCCGGGTCGTAGATCAGTCGCGCATAACCGGACATGGCAACGTATACGCCGCGCGCGAGATCGCTGTAAGTAGCACAGACGCGCGGATTGACCTCGACGTCGCGCGCAAGCGTCCCGTCACTCGGGACGAAGAACCACAACGCACCCTCGTCATCGAGTTGCTGCGTCATCAACGGCGAAGTCGCCGATCTTCGCCCTCAGGCGCGCCACCGCGCCGCGCACGTCGGCATCATGCCTACGAGCTTCGTCGGCCTTTGTCTCGGCGGTCATTGCGTCATCCCGGAACAGAAACGCAGCGATCCGGCGCTGCGCCCGATGCAAAGCCGACGCGGCGGCCGGTGGCGCCGCCGCGTCGGGACCCTCGTCGATGCGAGCGATGCTCGATGCTACTGGTGGTACTTGAGCTTTGCGTCCTTGACGCACTGATCCTTGGCGTCGCCCGACAATGCATCGCACTTCTCTTTGGCGACCTTGTATTGCGCGACCATCGTGTCTTCGCGAGCATCCGCCTTCGCGTTCTTGGACTTCAGTTGCGCCTTCGCATCGGCAACCGCCTTGACGTGCTCGGCCTTGGCTTCCTTGTCCTTCGCAGCCTTGTAGTCGGCGTCGGCCCGTGCGACCGTGGCTTTGTATTCGTTCTTCCTGTCCCGCTCGGCCGTGCTCGCGGCATTGACACTGCCGATCGCAAACATGCACAGCACCCCGGCGCAAATCGCTTCCGGTATCGTCAGTCGTCTCAACATGGTCCTGTCTCCTTTCGAAGGTCGCCACAACGTAGCAACGGCGCGTCGCTTAAGTCTAGTTCAGCTTCTCCCAGTCCTTGACTTGGCGGTCGGCCTCGTCGCGGGATATCCCATAGGCTTCCTGGATCTTGCCGACCAACTCGTCGCGCTGGCCGTTGATCTGCGCGAGCGTGTCGTCGGTGAGCTTCCCCCACTGCTGCTTGACTTTACCCGTCATCTGCTTCCAGTTTCCTTCCATACGATCCCAATTCATTCCGCACTCCTCATTTGATGGATGCTTTCGCGCGTTGGGCGCGACGGTAGGCGTCGTGCAATGGGCGTGCCAGAGGTAATCGCATCGCTAAAACAATATGTTGCGCTGGCAGCACTCGCGCGGTCGCAGGCTACCCGGTAATTCTTTCCCGTCGCCTGCACGTCGTGTCAGGTAATTCGTGCGCAAGCTTCACGGGCCCAGTAAAGCACCCCAACCGTGCAGCGGCTCGACGTGATCGCACGCCGTCTTGACCGCGACCATGATCGGCACGGCGAGCAACAGTCCCCACGCACCCCATAACATGCCCCAGAACAAAAGCGAGATAAAAACCGCAGGCGCGTTCATTCTCGCCGCACGACCCATGAGCCAGGTCTGCAGGCCCACGCCGAGCGCTCCGGCAATGGCAAGCACCGCCCCGACCGCCGCAAGCGCGGAGCCGACGCTGCCGAGCTGAACGTAGGCGGCCAGCCCTGCCGCGGCGGCCAGCGCGGCCGCTCCGAGATAGGGAATCGTATGCAGGATGGCTCCGGCCACGCCCCATACCAGCGCCCGATCGACGCCGATCGCGTACATGGCGATGCCGGTCGCGACCCCCACCGCAAGATTGACCACGAGCACGACGGCGAAATAGTGCTGGTTCAGCCGATGCATACTGTCGAGAATCCGCAGCGTGATCTTCCGCCGTTCGAACGACGGCCCCACGACCTGCATCAGCTTGCGCCGGAACAGATGGCCCGCCGCGAGCAGAAAGAAGGTCAGGAACAAGACGGAAATGATTTGCCCGGCAGCGATGATCGCACTTCCGGTACCCATGACGACCATCGAGCGAATGTCGATCGTCGGTGCGGCAGGAGGCGCAAGTTTGGGTGCACGACCCGAAGCGGGGGGCTGCGCGGCTACGGCAAGCTTCTCGAGCTCCGCCGCGGTCTCCTGCACGTGTTGCAGAGGAGTGACGCCGTCCCGTTGCCATTCGGTAAACGACACGCGCACTTTCTCGACCGCTTGCGGCAGCAGCTCGAGCAGGTCGACGGCGTCGCTGCCCGCGCGATACACGGCAGCGCCGCACAAGGCGACAAAGGCGACCATGACGCACGCAGCCCCGAGCGCGCGCGGCACCCGCCACATCTCGAGCCGCGCGACCAGCGGCGAGAGCGCGTAGCTCAAGAACACGCTGATGACCAGCGGGATGAAAAACGCCTCGGCGATGCGGATCGCAGCGAGTACGACGACCAGTGCAATGACGACGAGCGCTGTCGTCCGCAGCTCAGGTCCGTGCAGCTCAGCGGCGGCCGTGGACGCGTCCACAGTCGCAGTCGCGTCACGCGCGGTGCTCGCGACCAGCGCTGGATTCCCTGCGTCCAAGGCCTCCGTCGTTTCCAAGGCGGATCCCGGGGCGGCCCGGGCCGCGGGCAGCGCACGCTGCGAGCGACCCGGCTGCCGCCGTTACAGCTTCTGTTGCACTTCCTTGGATTCTTCCTGAATCTTCTGGCCGCCCTTCTCGACGTCCTTGCCCATGCCCGTCATCGTGTTGCACGCACTGAGCGCGAGCGCGGTCGCCAGCGCGGCGAGACCATAGATAAGCTTTCTCAACATGGCAGCCCCTTCGCAGTAGTTGAAATAATGATGACTTTCGCCACCCAACGATCTGATTAGCAATCCACGTGCCATCATTGTGCGGCGAGACGCTCCCCGATCAGCGTTCCGCCGCGGCACCGGTCTGGCCGACGCCGCGCTGCGCACGACATTGGGGTGCGCAGCTTTTGATCGCAATGAACGTTTTGAGCTCCGTGTAAGCCCCCGCCGCGACGCGGCCCTCACCGCACCAGCCGCCCGACAAGATAGCCGGCAAAGAGCGCGATACCGATCGTCACCAAAGGCCGCTCGCGAATAGCGCTGCGGCAGCCGTCCACCAGTTGCTGCTGTTGCGCCTTCAACTGCTCCGCGCTCTGATTGAGCCAATCGGCTGCCGGCCCCGCCGTCTGAGCGACCTTGTCCACCGTGTCATGCGCGGCGCGCGCCACGCGATCGATTGCCGGCGCTGCTCTTTCGCTGGCCTTTGCCGCGACTGCATCGACTGCCTCGTGCGCCTGGCTGGCCTTGTGTTCCACAGTGCTGCTCGTCAGTTCCATATCGCTCTCCTCGATGAATCGGATAACGGTGCGGTATCTGCATGTGCCGATCACCGCTCCGCTGCCAAGGTGAGCAAGCGTCATGCCATGCCCTGGCGTGCCGTGGCGCCGGTTGAGGCGCAGCGCGTTTCCTTTCGATCGGGCAACTGCTGCGAAAAAAGACGCGGGCGGAGAACGACCGGAGGAGAGAGATTGACCACCCCACCCGCGTCTGAGGACACTTCGGTCAGAAGAGGGCGATACCGGCAAGCACGCCGAAGATGAGGACGATGAGAAACAGAATGAGGAAGAGCCCGAACAGGACCCTTGCTACGGCCTGCGCTCCTACCGCGATGCCGGTGAAGCCGAAGATTCCGGCCACGACCGAAATCAGAAAGAAGATGATTGCCCAGGTCAGCATCGAAATCCCCGTGCACGACTGCACGAAGAACCCTCGTGCGCGCTCATCGCCCGCATCTGCCTTGCGTTCAGCGATCAGCGATACGATAAACAGCACCAGAAAGATGAAGAACAGCACCTTCGCGATTTCCGCGGCGCCGGCGGCGATTCCGCCAAAGCCGAACAGAGCAGCGATGAGCGCTATGACAAAGAACACCACGGCGTAATGCAGCATGATCGCCCCTTTCGCATAACGAATTGACTACCAGTGTCGGGCGGATCGGCGTCGCACCCACACCCGCCAAGAATCACGCAAGGCCCGTGCCAATCGATCTCAGGCACCGTACGCATTCGGCGACAGCGAAACGCGCGGCGCCGGAGACGCACGCCTGGCTCCCGGGCGGTCGCCTCCGGGCACGACGCGGCAAAGATTACAAAAGCGTGGCAGTTATTGCGCGGCCGGCATCGACGCCCCGCGTGGCGCCACAGGGTCTACGCGACCTGCTGCAGGGTCTCGAGGAAGCGATCGTACTCGCCGGACTTGTCGAAGAAATCGTCGGCGCCGACCAATTCGCACTGGCGGCGATATTCGGCGTTGGCGTAATTCGAAAGCACGTAGATTCTCGGCCTGGACGCGAAGGTTTTCTCCCGGAGTTGCCGGACGACTTCGATGCCGTTGCCTTCTTTCAGGCGAATATCGGTGACGACGACATCAGGTTTCATCTCGACGATCGCCGCGACGGCCGGGCTTTCGGCCTCGGCAAACCCAACTACATCGAATCCGCCGAGCGCCTGCAGGTTGTCGATGATCCGCTTCCGGATCAAAGGAGAGTCTTCGACGATGAAAACTCGCACGGGTGAACGCATGCGATCGCGAAGCTTCGTCAACCCATCAGGTTGTGCTTCAGCGCATACGCCGTCAGATCCGCATTGCGGGAGCAATCCATTTTCTGCAGGATGCGCGTCCGATAGGTACTGATCGTCTTGACCGATAGATGCACTTCGTCGGCGATCTGAGTCACGGTCTTGCCACAAGCGAGTTGCACGAAAATCTGGAACTCGCGGTTGGACAGCTGCCGGTGCGGCGGCTCCGGCGCGTGGCCGGACGCCTCGAGCGCCAGCGCCTCGGCAAGCGAAGGGCTGATGTACTTGCGTCCGGAAACGATGGTCCGGATCGCATCCAACAGATCCTTGGCCTCGCCGGCCTTGGGGAAGAAGCCGCTCGCTCCCGCGCGCAACAAATTAACGGCGTATTGCTCTTCCGCGTGCATGCTCACGATGAGAATCGGCAGATTCGGCCGCCGCCGCCGCAGCATCGTGACGGTCTCGACCACCGATGCATCGGGCAGCGAAATGTCGAGCATCACGACGTCGAAGTCCTGCGTCATCGCCTGCTCCAGCGCCGACGCGGCGGTACCCGCTTCGCCACCGACCACGAGATCTTCGGTGTCGTCGATCAACTCACGAAAGCCGGCGCGAACCAGCGCGTGATCGTCGACGACAAGAATGCGTTTCTTCCGTGTGTCCGCAACGCCTTCCATGTTCAGCCCCTGCCGGCGTTCGTCCGTTGGTCCGGCCAGGAGCATTCTAGACCACCCGCGCAGAGGAAACCACGTCAGCTCGTCAAGCCGCGAGACGCACGTCGCCCGTTTCATCGGGCAACGCATCGAGCGGAGCCCGGGTGGCGCCGCCATAGGCATGCAAGCGGTTGTAGAGCGTCTTCAGGCTGATGCCGAGCACCTGAGCAGCCTTCGACTTGCTCCCGTCGAGCGAACGCAGCGTCGCCGTGATCAACGCACGCTCGGCGAGCTCCAGCGATGTCCCCACCGGTATGGTGATCGCGTCACCCATCGAGGCCTCCGCCCGCGGCGCGGCAGCCGGAGCGACGGTTGCGGTGATGTCGCCGCCGGTATCAACTTCGACCTCATCATCAGACATGACGTAGGCGCGATGGATGACATTTTTCAGCTCGCGCACGTTTCCGGGCCAGCGATAGGACGCGATCCGTTGCCGCGCTTCCGCCGACAATGTCTTCGCGGTTCCATTCTCCTCGTTGAGCCGGTCGAGAAACATCTCCGCCAGCAGCAGTGCGTCGCCACCCCGTTCGCGCAGCGGTGGAACCGAAACCGGAATCACGCAGAGGCGATACATGAGGTCTTCCCGCAGCTTGCCCGCGGCGACCGCTACGCGCAAGTCGCGGTTGCTCGCCGCAATGACGCGTACATCGGTGGCAATTTCCTGATCCGCGCCGATGCGCGAGAAACGCCCCGCTTCCAGCACGCGCAGCAGGCGCACCTGCATGTCGACCGGCATCTCGGTAATTTCGTCGAGGAAAAGCGTGCCGCCGTTGGCGCGCTCGAAGCAGCCGCGATGCGTTCGCGCAGCGCCGGTGAAACTGCCGCGCTCATGACCGAAGAGCTCGCTCTCGATCAGCGTTTCCGGCAGCGCGCCGCAGTTCACGGCGATGAACGGTCGCTGCCGGCGTTCGGACAGATGGTGAATCGCGTTGGCGACCAATTCTTTACCCGATCCGCTCTCGCCCAGAACGATTACCGTAGCGCTCGCATCGGCGATCTTATCAAGCGTATCGAATAACGAGCGCATCCCATCGCACGCACCGTAGAGCTCACACAGGCGTTGCAGGCGCCCATGCGCGCGCCGCTTGGGTCGGGGAACGTCGGGTCCCGCGACAGCGCCCGGCGACAATGACAATGTTTGCGACTCGGCGCCGAATACCGTGGTCGGCTCGAACATAGCTCTCTCCGGTTATTGTTTGCGAACGGCGCCATGTTCGCCTCTGAGCTATCTTCCCGGTATCGGCCTGCGTCCGTTTCTGGTGTAAGCGGCTAAGGCGACTTTGTAAGATATAGTCCTACGACCGAGGAGAATCCTCCACGGGTCGCGAACCCGTGGCGCGAGGCGCTGCGGGTAGCTCGCAGTGCCTATGCCAGCTGAATCGGCGCGGGCGCAGGCGTTGGGCCGATCGCCGCGGGTCGAACCGAGCAGGGAAACGCCGCTTCCATCACCCAAATGCCACCGATACCGCAAAGCTCCAGTGCGGCCGCGACGCCGATCGCGGTGATCGGCGTATCGCCAAGCTGTCCCCAGGTACCGCTCCATAGGGCCCCCAGCGCGATGACCGCGAAGATCGCCGGAAGAAGCACGCCAGGATTCACGGCACCATGCTGTGCATGCCAGCGCCAAGTGCGCAACGCCGCGCCACCGGTAAGCAGGGCCGTCGCAAGTATGCGCAGCCCCTCCAGGTACGAAAGGGGTGCGTACACCAGCATCGCGGCGAACACGATCCAGCTCGGTGCGAGCGCTGTCCAGGCGATCGTGCGCCAGACGCGATCACGATCGGACGCCGCGAGCTCAAGCAACGCGGAAAGCGCTGCGCCGGCGCTCAAGGCGAGCGCAGCAAGCGCGCCAAACAGCGACGCCGTCATCACCGTTCCGCTGCCGGCTGCGACCGCCGCGACGATGGCAAGGACTCCGGTCGATGCCTTGAACGCACGGTAATCGAGCGTCATCGAGGCTTGGTTTATCGCTCGGTCCATGCTCGACTGCTTTTGTTGGGGCAGCGAGGCCAGCGTTCGGCCCAGCGCGGGCGCGAGAAGGGAAACGCTTCGCTGGATGCTGGCCCGCTGCTTTCGTCGCCCTCGCAAGCAACGTGCCATCGATCTCACGCGGGGCGGAGGCCATCGAGCCGCTTGCGAACTTCGCGCACATTGGAACATTTGCGGCATCGTTTTTACAAACGAGAGCGAATCGCGTGTAGCGCTGCCGCTTGGCGCGCGGGCAGCGATCGCACCCGCCGCGGAGAAGTGAGCTCCGCTGGGTGGCACCGCGGGCCGGCTACCCAGCCGGACTCCGGGCAGCGATGCTTCTCGATCCCCGCGCGATTCCGCGGCGAGGCTGTCGGGTCACAACGCTCGCTTGAGGTAACATCGGTGACGTCGCGTCGTTCCACACGCCATTCCTCGTGATTCCTCTCCTCGACCACGTACGCAGGGTTCCCTGGGCTGCCCTGGTGCTCCTGATCACCGGTCTCGTCGTTGCCGCGATCGGCGGCTGGTGCGTCGCTTCGTGGCATGAGCTGGTCATGCCGCTGGCTTTCGAGCGGCTTCAGTACGACGCGTCCTGGGCGTTCGTGTTTGCCGGCGTGGCACTGGCCGCACATGCCCTCGGACTCTCCGCCATCGGCCGCTGGTGCGCCGCGGTCGCCATTCTATTCGGTGCAGTTCGCCTTGCCGCCTACGGCGCACCGGGCTGGATCGACATCCATCCGATGGCGGCCAATCCATGGCTTCCGTACGGGCCGGGGAACTACAACGACATGGGGGTGTTGACCGCGGCCGTATTCGTTGCACTCGGCTGTGCACTCGCGGCGCTTGGACCGAAAGTCCACGGTCCGGTACGCTCCGTGCTCGTCTCGCTGCTCGCCTCGATCGCGCTCGCACTCGCGTCGGTCTTGCTGTTCGCCGCCTGGACCGGCGGCGTGTTCGCATCGCAATGGCTTCTTCTGACGGGAGGCGAACGCGTCGGTGCGTTGCTCTTTGTGCTGCTCGCGGGGGGTGTGCTCGCCGGAGCGCTGATCCGCAGCAAGGACGAGCAGCAGGCCATCCGTCGCTGGGCGCCGGGCATCGTGTGGTTCGCGGTATTCGTGTGCGCGCTCGTGCTCTGGCAGGCGTTGCAAGTGCAGGAGGCACGTTTCATCGATAACAGCACGCGCCTGGTCGCCACGGACGTCAAGAACCGGGTCGAGCGCGCCATTGCTATCCGGATTCGCCAGCTTGAGCGATTGGCCGAGCGTGCGATCATCTATGGATTTGTCGAGGAGCGGTGGCAGGGCGATGCCAGCACCCTGCTCAACGAAACGCCCGACTTCCAGGGCATCGGCTGGGCCGGCGAAGATCTGCACATACGCTCGGTCGTGCCACAGTCACAGGCAAGCGCCATCGGCTCGAGCCTCCGCTCGGACCCCGAGCGGATGCGCACGGTCGACGCAGCCATTCAATCGCGTCGATCAACTCTGTCGCGCTACATCGATCTCCGGCTTTCGGGAAGCA
>VBCS01000112.1 GCA_005888955.1 Betaproteobacteria bacterium | reverse complement strand
GCCCGGATGCCGCTGCAACGATAACCCGGCCCGTCGGCGTGGGTCGGATGTCGCGCGGACCGACGGGCGTCGACGGATGGACGATCACCGCCCGCAGTCCGTCGCGCGCGATCATGTTTTCGACCAGTCGCTCCGCAACGACCTTGCTGCGCTTGTACGCGCCGACCGCCGCCGGCTCGGCCAGCGGCAGCGTCTCGTCCGCTGCTTCGCCGTCTGCGCGCAGCGCCAGCGTGGCGACACTGCTGGTGTACACGATGCGCTCGATCTCGGCGGAGAGTGCGGCTTGCATCACCGTCCGCGTGCCCTCGACATTGGTGCGTACGATCGCATCGGGGTCGCGCGCCCAGAGACGATAATCGGCGGCAGCGTGCGCGACGTAGCGCACCCCGGCCAGGGCGCGCGCGACTGCATTGTTGTCGCAGATGTCACCCTCAATGCTTTCGATTTCGAGCCCGGCGAGATTGCTGCGCGGGCTCGCGGCGCGAACGAACGCCCGGACCGGATATCCTGCAGCCAGAAAGGCGCGGACAATCGCCGATCCGACGAACCCGGTCGCCCCCGTCACCAACACCCGACCGACCTCGGTCATCAGCGATTGGGAATCACCCATCCGTCGATCAGGGCGAGACGGATCGTCGAGCCCGCCGCAGGCGCTTCGCTCGACTGCAGCGAGAGGCTCAACGTGGTGCCCGGGCCCAGCGCCGGCGTAGCGTCCATGATCGTACGCCCTCCCTGATACAGCACCCTTGCCACCGTGGCCGCAAAACCCTGCCCGTCGCCGACGATGCGAAGATCTTCGGGGCGAATGGAGATCTCTGCCGGCCCAATCGGCTGTCCGGGTGCCGAGCGTACTTGCCATTGCTGTCCAAACAGCGCGACCGAAGCGTGACCATTGGCGAAGGTCGCGGTCACTTCGCCGGGCACGACGGCACCGGCGCCGACAAAACGGCTGACGACGCCATCGCTTGGCATGCGGTACAGAATAGCCGGCGGCGCTGCCTGGCGCACGCGCCCGGCCTCCATCACCGCCACGCGATCCGCCACGCCGAGCGCCTCGGCCTGATCGTGCGTGACGTAAATCAGCGTCGCATGGGACAGATTGCGAAATGCCGCGATCTCGGAAAGCATTCGTGCGCGCAAATGCACGTCCAGGTTCGCCAGCGGTTCGTCCAGCAATACAACGCGCGCCTTCATCGCGAGGCAGCGTGCCAGCGCGACTCGCTGGCGCTGGCCGCCGGAGAGCTCGGCGGGCCGGCGATCGCCCATTCCCTCCAGCCCGACCGCCGCCAGCGCAGCGGCGACTTCGCGCGCGAGCTCAACGCGCCGCAGCTTGCGCACACGCAATGGATAGCCGATGTTCTCGGCGACTTTCATATGGGGCCAAAGCGCATAGGACTGAAACACCATGCCGATGTGGCGATCCTCGGGCGCGATGTACGCGTCCGGTCCGCTGACCACATCGGCGCCGAGCCGAATCGTCCCGCTGTCGGGTTGCTCGAAACCTGCGATCAGGCGCAACAGCGTACTCTTGCCGCAACCCGACGGACCGAGGACGGCGAGAAACTCGCCATCGGCCACAGCCAGCGATACGCCATCGACCGCGACGATTTGCCCGAAGCGCTTCGTCACGCCATCGAGCGTCACGGCTGCCACGGCAGCACTCCCCGGGCAACGCGCGACGCCAGGGCATTGGCGACCAGCATCATCGTCAGCGTGACCGCGACCGCGACGACCGCCACTGCCGCGGCGGATACGGCATCGCCCGCCTGCTCGAGGCTGAACAGGACGACGCCGACGGTTTCTGCACCGGACGACCAGAGCAGGGCGGAGACCGTCAGCTCGTTGAACGCCGTCAGAAAGACCAGCATCCCGCCAGCCACCGCGGATGGGGCGACCAGCGGCAGGATCACGGTCGCAAGCCGGCGTGCGAAGCGGGCGCCGCTCATTCGCGCCGCCTCGTCCAGGCTGGGATCGACTTGCTGCAGCGCGTTGGTGACGGGCCGCAGCGCGAGTAGCAGAAACCGGGATAGGTAGGCGACGAGGATGATCCAGATGGTGCTGTAGAGACTGAAACCGAGCAGCGGCAGCGGTCGCAGGAGACAAAGGATCATCGCGATCGCGAGCACGACACCCGGCAGAGCATAGGGCAGCTCGGCGGCGAAGCTGACGGCGCGCAGCAGGGCGGCGCGGCGCACTACGAGCGAATAGCCGAGCGGGACCGCAACGAGGACGAGTAGCGTCGCTGCGATGGCCGAGAGCGTTGCGCTGTTGACGAACGCGCGTCTCGTCGCGGCATAGTCGAGGAGGACGAAATGGAAATTGGCTAGCGTCACGCTGCGAGACGTCAGCGCGACGCCGATCGCTGGTACCAGCGCGGTGGCGACGAGCGCCAGAAAAGGCAACACGAGTATGAGCAGCAGCGCGCTCCAGCACGCGATTTCGACGCTGCGCCGCCAGCGGCCGAGCGCCCATTCCGGCGCAGCGGTCGTCCATGTGGTCACGCGCACATCGCGCCGGCGCACGAGCCAGCCGTTGAGCGCGAGGCCTCCCAGCGCCAGCACTGCGAGCAGCAGCGAGAGCGCGGCGACCTCGGACAGCACGCTCGTGCCAAAGCCTGCCAGGCGCTGATAGATCAACGTCACCAATACGGTGAACCCCGCCGGAATGCCGAGGAACGCCGGAATGCCGAAGTTGCCGATGTTGCCGACGAAGGCAAGCATTCCACCTGCGGCAATGGCCGGGACCATCAAAGGCAACACGATCGTGCGCACGATACGCCAAGGCTTGGCACCTGCCGCCTGCGCAGCCTCGACCAGGTCGCCCGGCAGGGCACGCAGGCCCGCACGCACCGCCAGAAAGACGACGGGCGCCTGCTCCAGACCGAGCAGCAGGATGATGCCCTGCGGACCGTACAGCGGATGCCGGGTGCCAGGGGGTGGCGCAAGACCGAGCGCTCCGAGCAGAGTGCTGTTCGGTCCGAAGAGATCGATCCACGCCAGCGCCGTGACCTGCGGCGCGATCATCAGCGGCAACATGAAGCAGAAAACCAGCGGCTTCTTGCCGCGCAA
>VBCS01000485.1 GCA_005888955.1 Betaproteobacteria bacterium | reverse complement strand
ACCGCGCGCATCTCGTGTCGGTGCTGGCGGGGAGAGCGGTGGCGGCGATGTCGTAGGGCCGAATTCATTCGGCCGCGGTGACTCAGCGGTATCCTACGGATGCGTAGCCAACCCAGTGGTGCAGCGTCGCTGGCGCGGTGACACCCATCCCCTCGAGGTCGTCGACCTTGACCCGCGCGTTGTCCACCGACGTGGCATAGCCCAGGATCGTGCCGGTCAACGGTCGCGCGCGCCGCAGTTGCTGGAGATGCCAGGCGACCAGCAAGCCGAACGGGACCGAATAGCGGCCACACCAGGTCCATTTGTATTCGCGATGGTCGTGGTCGTCGAGCGTGTAGCGGGTGAACCGCTCGATCCTTTCGGGTTGCAATTCACCTTCGAAGCAATCGCGCATGATCCGCTGTTCGTGCACGAGCGCTTTTTCATAGCCTTCCGCGTCGGCGCCGTAGAAGGCGAAGTCCTTTCCACCCCAACCTTCGTCGCCGTAATGGACGGCGTCGGTCGAAGAGAGCAGGGCGATATCCGCGCCCCATTCCAGCCGCTCTTCGTTCATGATCGCAGCGATGGCCTGCGCAAGCGGCAGCGCGAGCTCGGTCATGCGCGCATACGACATGAACGGCACGAGGATCGATACGAGCCGCACCGCGCGATTGTAGTATTGGAGGAAGGGAAGCTTGGCTTCGACTGAGTGCTCGATGCTTTGCATCTCGTCGCTCACCCGATAGCTGCCTTCGGGCAGCTTGCTCATGATCCTCTCGCGCAGCGGCGATACGGCGATGTCTCGGTACGGTCCGCGCCAATGTGTGAAGCTGTCGAAGATGAGCTGATCCTCGAGGTCGAGCTGCCGCGCCTTGTGCGCCACGCCGAAGACGATGACCGTGCCGGCTTTGATGTTGGCCAGGACGAGCGGGTACAGGTAGCCCACGTACGCATAGTCGTCGTGCGGCGCGATCGCCATGCGCCAGCGATTGGCGGCGGATATGCCTTTGTCTCGGAGCGCACGAGCCAACGTCGCCGCGTCCTGGCGGTCGATACGCCGCATCAGCACATCCATCTGCTGCTCGAGATGAGCGAAGCCGACCGTGTCCGCAAGGCCGCGGCGCTTGATCACTACTTGCATCGGACCACAGGCCGGAGTTCGGGAGAGCGGGTTGCCGCCTAGATCGCGTCGAGCGCGTCGCGCAGATCGCGCCGCAGGTCGTCGACGTCTTCGATGCCGACCGAGAGCCGGACCAAGGAATCGTCGATCCCGAGGGCATCGCGCTGCGGTGCGGGGATGGAGCCATGCGTCATCAATGCCGGATGCTCGATCAGGCTTTCGACGCCGCCCAAGCTCTCGGCCAAGGCGAACAGGTGGCAGCGCTCCAGAAAGCGCTTGGTTCCGGCGAGGTCCGTTTTCAGCGCGATGGTCACCATTCCGCCGAAGGCGCGCATTTGGCGCTTGGCGAGCTCGTGCTGCGGATGCGAGGCGAGCCCGGGGTAATGCACCCGCGCCACTTCTGGCTGTGCGACTAACCAGTGCGCGAGCTCGAAAGCATTGACGCAATGCCGCTCCATCCGTAGCGCGAGCGTCTTCAGGCCCCGCAACGCGAGGAAGCTGTCGAAAGGGCCGCTGATGCCGCCGACCGCGTTCTGCAGGTAGGCGAGGCGCTCGGACAGCGGTAAATGGCGCGCCTCGCCGCCGATCACCACGACGCCGCCGACGATGTCGGAGTGGCCGTTCAGATATTTTGTTGCCGAATGCACGACGATGTCGAAGCCCAGCTCCAGCGGACGCTGAATCCAGGGACTGGCAAAGGTATTGTCGGCCACCGCGATGAGATCGCGTTCGCGCGCGATCTTCGCGACGGCTGCGAGGTCGATCAGCTTGAGCAGCGGATTGCTCGGCGTCTCGACCCAGAGCATTCTGGTTTCGGGACGGATCGCTGCGCGCACGCGAGCGGGGTCGGCCATATCGACAAAGCTCGTGCTCAAGTTCGCCGATCGTTTGCGCACGTTTTCGAACAGGCGATAGGTCCCACCGTATAAGTCGTCGCTCGCCACGATGTGCGCACCGGCATCGAGCGCGTCGAGCACGGTCGCCATGCCAGCCAAACCCGACGCGAAGGCGAGACCGCGTGCGCCGCTTTCGAGATCGGCCACGCAGGCTTCCAGCGCCGCGCGGGTCGGATTCGCGGTCCGCGCGTAGTCGTAGCCCTTGTGCACGCCGGGACTCGTCTGCACATAGGTTGACGTCGCGTAGATCGGCGTCATGATCGCCCCTGTCGCGGGATCGGGCTCCTGGCCCGCGTGGATCGCGCGCGTGGCGAAGCCCTGTTGTCCTGCGCGGACGGATCTTGGGGTCTGATCATTCACGGCAGGCTTCTCCGCAGGTACGTAAGCAGGTCATAACGGGTAATGAGGCCGAAGAAGCGGCCGTCCTCGATGATGATCGCCACGAGGTCACGATTGAGTATGGCCAGCAGATCGGCGAGACTCGCACCGGGGTCGAGCGTCTCGAGCCGCTGGGTCATCGCGGTCGCGACCTTGTCGCGAAAACGATCCGGCTGTTTGTACACGTGCAGCAGCAGGTCGGATTCGTCGAGGATCCCCACCACTTCGTCGGCCGCCAGCACCGGCACCTGCGACACGTCGGCCATGCGCATGCGCTGGAAGGCGGTGAGCAGCGTATCCTCGGCGCTTACGGAGACGACCGCTCCATCCGCGTAACGACGCGAAACCAGATCCCGCAAGTCGCCATAGCGCGGCAGCTCGAGAAAACCCTGGTCGACCATCCAGAAGTCGTTGTACATCTTGGACAGATATTTGCTGCCGGTGTCCGGAATGAAAGTCACCACGCGCTTCGGTGCGCCCTGCTCGCGGCAGTAGCGCAGCGCCGCGGCGACCAGCGTTCCTGCCGACGAGCCGCCGAGAATGAGCTCGGAGCGCAAGAGCTCACGTGCCGTCGCGAGGCTTTCCTGATCCGGAATCGCGTACGCCTTCCTGACGCGCGACAGATCGGCGATCGGCGGGATGAAATCTTCGCCGATGCCTTCGACGACCCACGATCCGGCCTCGCCTATTTTTCCGGTTTCGATATACGGTGCGAGTACCGAGCCGACAGGATCCGCAAGCACCATCTCCGTGCGCGGGCTCGCGCGCGCGAAAAAGCGGCTGAGCCCCGTCAGCGTGCCTCCCGAGCCCACGCCACAGACGACTGCGTCGATGTCGTGGTTCATCTGCTCCCAGATTTCGGGGCCGGTTGAGCGCTCATGCGCAAGCGGTTTCGCCGGGTTGCCGAACTGATTGACGTAGAACGCCCCGGGAATTTCCGCGGCCAGTCGTGCCGCCATGTCCTGGTAATACTCCGGATGGCCCTTGGTCACGTCCGAACGCGTCATGCGAATTTCGGCGCCGAGCGCCTTGAGATGCAGCACCTTTTCGGCAGACATCTTGTCGGGGATCACCAGCAACACGCGGTAGCCCTTGGCCCGGGCGACGAGGGCGAGACCCAGGCCGGTGTTGCCGGCGGTCGCTTCGACGACGGTTCCGCCGGATTTGAGCCGGCCGTCCTGCTCGGCGGCAGCGATCATGGAAAGGGCGATTCGGTCCTTGATCGAGCCCCCGGGATTCTGGCTTTCGAGCTTGACGAACAGACGGCAGCCGCCGGTATCGAGGCGGGTCAATTCGATCAGGGGCGTGTTGCCGATCAGGCTCAACACAGCCGGATCATTGCGGATGCGGGCGGGCAGGACGCCCACGGTAATGGCTTCCATCCATGTGTAGCATGGCGCGGCAAATCACCGTTGACTATCGAACGATCGTTCGATAGACTGTAATTTCCTGTCTGACCGGAGCCCGTCCCGGCTCATCCCCGGGGCGGGTCCGGTTATCCGGCCTGCCATGAAGCCAGCGCTCGCCGAACTGCTGCACAACCCATTGCTCTGGCGCGGAGATCGGCTGGCCCGTGCCGATAATACGGTTGCCAGCGGTTTTGCCAGCCTCGACCGCGAACTGCCGGGCGGCGGCTGGCCCAAGGCTGTGCTGACCGAGCTATTGCTCGACGCCGAAGGTATCGGCGAGCTCTCTCTGCTCCTACCTGCACTCAGGCGCCTCGCGCAAGCAGGCGAATGGATCGCGCTGGTGGCGCCGCCGCATATCCCCTACGCGCCGGCACTCGCCGGCCGGGGCGTCGATCCGGTACGGGTGATTGTCATCGAGGCGGAAGAAGACAAACACCGCTGGTGGGCGGCCGAGCAGGTACTGCGCGCGAATAGCGCGGGGGCGCTCTTGTTCTGGCCGAAGACCTGGGCTGATCAACGCACACGGCGGCTGCAGCTGGCGGCGCAAGAAAGTCAAACGCTGGCGTTTCTTTTCATGTCGACCGCGCGCGCCGCGCAACCGTCACCCTCGCCGCTGCGCATCCGACTTTCGCTCTCGGGAACACGCCTCGCCGTCGACATACTCAAGCGCCGCGGCGGCGCCTTGTCCGCGCCATTGCTGCTCGATATTGCAGGATCGTCGGCGGACACGCCGAACGAGTGCGCGCCGAGCGCGCTCAGGCTGCCGGCGAAGTCCGAACGCTTGCCGGCGAACCGCACGGCGAGCTTCCATCGCCACTATCCTGTCGGCGGCCCACAGGCGCGAATCTGGAATCGTGCGCTGGCGCGCGCCGATGAAGTACGGCGGGTGCCGGGGCCGGACCCGCGGGGCGGGCATGCTCTGGACCTGTCTTAGCTTTCCCGACCTCCCACTCGCCGTCTTTGCGCGCGGGGCGACGCGCGAGACGCCTGCCGTGGTGGCGAGCGCGAGCCACCGCCCCGACGTCGTCGCCGTCAACGACGCGGCGCGGAAGCGCGGCATCGTCCCGGGTCTTTCCATCGCCGCCGCGCTCGCGCTCGATCCCGCAATCGCGATTCATCTGCGCGACGAGCGTGCCGAAAGCCATGCGCTGAAAGGTATCGCGCTCTGGACAGGGCAATGGACCTCCACCATCAGCGTCGAGCCGCCGACTTGCGTGCTTCTGGAAATTTCGGGCGGCCTCACTTATTTCGGCGGCCTGGAAAAACTTCTCGGTCGGATCGACGCCGGGCTCGCCACGCTCGGCTTTACCGGCGTCATCGCGACTGCGCCCACCGCAGGTGCGGCGAGCCTGTTCGCCCGCGCAGGTCAACCGATCGTCATCGAGGAAGACGCCGATTGGGCGCGCAAGCTTGCCGCGCTGCCGATCGCTCTGCTCGACAGTGCTCAGGCCGCGCTGGACACGCTGTCGGGCATCGGCGTGCGGACGATCGGCGAATTCATCGCGCTGCCGCGCGACGGCGTCGCGCGCCGCTTCGGCCAGGCGCTGCTCGACGAGGTCGATCGCGCACGCGGGATGCTGCCCGACCCGCGTCCGCCGTTCGTGCCGCCGGAGCACTATCACGGCCAGCTCGAATTGCCTGCGCCGGTCGACGAGGCCGAGGCGCTGCTGTTCGGCATCAAGCGTCTGGTCGCCGAGCTCGCCGGCTTTCTGCACGGCCGAGGTGCAGGCGTCACGCGCCTGCGCTGCGATCTCGTGCACGAAGACGCGGCCCCGACGTCGATCGTGCTGGGGCTCACCTCCACGCGGCAGGTCGAGCACATCATGAACGTGCTGCGCGAACGGCTCGCGCGCGAGGAGCTGCCCGACCGGGTCGAAGCGATCCGGATCGTTTCGGAAGAGACCGCGCCGCTAGGCGCCAAGGAGGGCGACTTCTTCCCCATCGCCGGCCGGGACGGCGAAGCCGGCGCGCAACTGTTCGAGCGCTTGCGCGCGCGTTTGGGCGAGGAGGCGGTGCGGAGGCTCGAGCTTCGCGCCGATCATCGCCCTGAGCAGGCATGGGGACAGACCACGATGATCGGGCGTGCGGTGCCGGCGCTGAATCATCGTGGGCTGTCTCCGGTTCGCCCGCTGTGGTTGTTCCCGTCACCGAAGCCGCTCGGCGCCGATCCGGCGGCGGCGGAGGTGAGACTGGTGTCGGGTCCCGAACGCATCGAAACCGGCTGGTGGGACGGCGATGACGTCGGCCGCGATTATTTTGTCGGTCGCAACGTGCGCGGCGAGGAGCTGTGGCTCTATCGCGACCGTGGCGGCGAATGGTTCGCGCACGGCGTGTTTGCGTGACACCATGCCCTACGCCGAGCTGCACTGCATCTCCAACTTCACCTTCCTGCGCGGCGCTTCGCATCCGGAGGAGCTCGTCCTGCGCGCGCAGGAGCTGGGCTACGCGGCGCTGGCGATCACCGACGAGTGTTCGCTCGCCGGCGTGGTGCGCGCCCATGTCGAAGCGAAGCAAAGCAAGTTGTCTCTTATCATCGGCAGCGAATTTCGTCTGGACGACGGCCTGCGCTTCATCCTGCTCGCGACCGATCGCTCGAGCTACGGCAATCTCTCCGCGCTGATCACCCGCGGCCGGCGCAATGCCGTCAAAGGCAGCTATCGGCTGACCCGCGCCGATATCACCGACGGCGTCGCCGGCTGTCTCGCGCTGTGGCTGCCCGGACGATCGCCCGATATCGACGAGGCGCGCTGGCTTTCAGTGCGCTTTCCCGGCGCGCTGTGGATCGCGGCCGAGCGCCTGCTCGACGCCGGCGACGCGGCACGTTGCCAGAAACTGATCGCTATCGCCAATGCGACCGGCTTGGCTGTAACGGCCGCCGGTGACGTGCACATGCACGAGCGCGAGCGCCGCGCCCTGCAGGACACGCTGACCGCGATCCAGCTGAAAACTTCGGTCGCGCAGGCCGGCTACGCCCTGCACCCGAACGGCGAGCGCCATCTGCGGCCGCTGGAGACCTTGCAGCGCCTCTATCCCACCGCGTGGCTCGCCGAGACACTCGCCATCGCTGCTCGCTGTAAGTTTTCGCTTGAAGAATTGCGTTACGAATATCCCGAGGAGATCGTGCCGCCAGGCGAAACGCCGACCTCTTATCTGCGGCGGCTCACCGAAGAAGGCTTCGCCCGACGCTTTCCGGCCGCGACGACGAGCGAGGCGGCGCGGGCTAAAGTGCGCAAGCTGATCGAGCACGAATTGACGCTGATCGCCGAGGCTCGCTACGAGGCGTTCTTCCTCACCGTGTACGACATCGTCGAGTTCGCGCGCGCGAAGAATATCCTCTGCCAAGGCCGCGGCTCGGCGGCGAATTCGGCGGTGTGCTACTGCCTCGGCATCACCGCGGTCGATCCCTCGCGCATGGAGATGCTATTCGAGCGCTTCATCTCGCGCGAGCGCAACGAACCACCCGATATCGACGTCGATTTCGGGCACCAGCGGCGTGAGGAGGTGATCCAGTACCTCTATCAAAAATACACGCGCGAGCGCGCCGCGCTGACGGCCACAGTCATCCGTTATCGCCCGCGCTCGGCCCTGCGCGACGTCGGCAAGGCACTGGGCCTCGATCTGTCGCAGGTCGACCGACTGGCGAAGTCAATGGCGTGGTGGGATGGCAGCCGGGCGCTCACGAAACGGGTGCAAGAGGCGGGCTTCGACACCGAGAGTCCGGTGATGCAACGACTTTTCTCGCTGGTCACCGAGCTCCAGGGTTTTCCGCGCCATTTGTCGCAGCACACCGGCGGCTTCGTGATCTCGCGAGGGGCCTTGTCGCAGCTGGTGCCCGTCGAAAACGCGGCGATGCCCGAGCGCACGGTGATCGAATGGGACAAGGACGATCTCGACGCGCTGGGCCTGCTCAAGGTCGACGTGCTGGCGCTGGGCATGCTCTCCGCGATCCGCCGTGCGCTCGATCTGCTCTCGGTCCGCTATGGCCGGCGCTTCGAGCTGACCGACGTGCCGGCGGAAGATCCGGGCGTGTACGAGATGATCGGCCACGGCGACACCGTCGGCGTGTTCCAGATCGAGTCGCGCGCGCAGATGGCGATGTTGCCGCGGATGAAGCCTGAGAATTACTACGACCTGGTGATCGAGGTCGCGATCGTCCGCCCCGGTCCGATCCAGGGGGGAATGGTGCATCCGTATTTGCGCCGCCGGCAGAAGCTCGAGCCGGTCACCTATCCGAGCGACGCGGTGCGCGGCGTGCTGGAGCGCACGCTCGGCGTGCCGATCTTCCAGGAGCAGGTGATGCAGCTCGCAGTCGTCGCGGCGGATTTCACGCCGGGAGAGTCCGATCGGCTGCGCCGCTCGATGGCGGCGTGGAAGCACAAGGGCGGTCTCGAGCCTTTCGAGCAGCGACTGATCGAAGGCATGCGCAACAATGGCTACGATGAGCAATTCGCGCGGCAGATCTACCAGCAGATCCTGGGCTTCGGCGAATACGGCTTTCCCGAATCGCATTCGGCGAGCTTCGCGCTCCTGGTCTATGTTTCGTCGTGGCTCAAGCACCACGAGCCGGCGGCGTTCACCTGCGCGCTCCTGAATTCGCAGCCGATGGGCTTCTATTCGCCGTCGCAACTGACGCAGGATCTGCGTCGGCATGGCGTTACCATCCTGCCGGCCGATGCGACCGTGAGCGAATGGGAATGCATGCTGGAGGAATTTGAGAATCCCCCTCACCCTGAGGGGCAGCCCGCATTGCGCCTCGGCCTCTGTCTCGTCAAAGGCCTCTCACAAGCCGGCGGCGAACGGCTCGTGGCCGCACGCCGCGCGCAAGCCTTTGCCGATGCAGGCGATCTCGCGCGACGCGCGAAACTCAATGCGCACGACATGCAGGCGCTGGCCGCGGCCGGAGCGCTCGCAGGCTTAAGCGGCCATCGCCGGCATGCGCTGTGGGACGTCGCCGGCGTCGAACGCATGCCGGCACTGCTCGACGCTGCGCCCATCGAGGAAGCGCAACCTCTACTCGCCGCACCTAGCGAAGGCGAGAACATTGTCGCCGACTACGCGAACCTGGGGCTCACGCTCGGCCGGCACCCGGTGGCGCTGTTGCGCGAACGCCTCCAGCGCCAGCGTATGTTCACCGCGGCCGAGCTCAAGGCATTGCCGCACGGGCGCCTTGCGCGCGTCACGGGGCTCGTCACCGGCCGCCAGCGCCCCGGCACCGCGAGCGGCGTCACCTTCGTCACGCTTGAGGACGAGACCGGCATGGTCAACGTCATCGTCTGGCGCGATCTCGCCGAGCGCCAGCGCAAGGAGCTGTTGCGCTCAAGTTTGCTCACCGTCTACGGCACGCTGGAGCGCGAAGGCGAGGTCGTGCATCTGATCGCTGCGCGCCTGCGCGACCAAACGGCGCTGCTCGGCAATCTCGCGACCCGGTCGCGAGATTTTCATTAAGTCGGACGCATCCGTACTTACGACAAGTTACTGCGGAACTTGGCCGGCAGTTGCACCTTGCGAAAAGCGATGGCAAGAGCAGACTAGCGACTGCGGTGAAAGAAATCATCGGGCACATCGAGCAGGCAATAACATCGGCGGTCGGCAGAAGCTCCGCCTGAATAAGGAGGTGAGCATCATGCGCAGGAGAACCT
>VBCS01000110.1 GCA_005888955.1 Betaproteobacteria bacterium | reverse complement strand
CTTGATCCTCAAGAACGATGGTGCCTGGTCGTTCCTCGAAGTGAACACTTCGCCGGGCATGACCGGCCACAGCCTGGTGCCTATGGCGGCGAAGGAAGTCGGCATTCCCTTTCCCGAGCTTTGCGTCGAGATCCTGCGAGGCGCACATGTGGGATAGCCCGCGGCAGCTCAACGTGGCCGCGCTGTTGTTCGCGCTTATGGCGGCGGCGATGCTCGCCTGGGGCGCGATCGCGTGGACCGTGCATCAAAGCGCATTCGCGCTTCACCGCGTCGTTGTCGACGGCAACCTCGCGCGGGCGAGTCGCGCCCACCTCGAGACGGTGATCCGCGAGGAGCTCAATGGGACATTCTTCACCTTGAGCCTCGTCGAAGCGCGCGCGTCGCTGCAGCGTGTGCCCTGGATCAAGAGCGTCGCGCTGCGCCGGCAATGGCCCGACCGGCTTGAAGTCACGATTGCGGAGTAGGGCGAGGTGTTCAGCGCCAACTTCGACGGCGAGCTGCCGCAGTTCGTCGGTCCCGACGGCAGCTCGGCGGAGATTGCCCAGCGTTACCGCGAATTCGGTGTCGCCCTCGAGCCGCGCTCGCTTGCGATTGCCGAGCTGCGGCTGTCGCCTCGCGGTAGCTGGCAGTTGCGAACGACGGGCGGCGCTGCGCTCGCGATCGAGCTCGGACGCAGCGCGCCGGGCGACCGGCTGTCGCGCTTCGTCCACTATCACGCGCGCACGGTCGGCGCGCTCAACCACGGCGGCACGCGCGTCGACTACGTCGACCTGCGCTATCGCAACGGTTTTGCAGTGCGCGTTCCGGGGTTCACCGAAAGGTCGCCGCGCAAAGCGGGGTAGGAATCAAGCACATGGTGAAGGACAACAAGAACCTGATCGTCGGCCTCGACATCGGCACGTCGAAAATCGTCGCCATCGTCGCCGAAGTGACGCCCGAAAAGCGGCTCAACATCATCGGCCTGGGCGCGCAGCCGTCGCGCGGGCTCAAGAAAGGCGTCGTGGTCAACATCGAAGCGACGATGGCGTCGATCCAGCGCGTCCTCGAGGAGGCTGAGCTGATGGCGGATTGCGCGATCACCGAGGTGTACACGGCCATCGGCGGAGGTCACATCCGCAGCCTCAACTCCAGCGGCATGGTCGCGATCAAGGAGAAGGAGGTGACGCAGGCGGACATCGATCGCGTCGTCGAGACCGCCAAGGCGATCGCGATCCCCAATGATCAGGAGATCCTGCACATCCTGCCGCAGGAATTCATCATCGACGGCCAGGAGGACGTGCGCGAGCCGCTGGGCATGAGCGGCGTGCGGCTGGAGGTGAAGGTTCATATCGTCACCGGCGCAGTCTCCGCGGTCGAGAACATCACCAAATGCGTACGCCGATGCGGGCTCGAGGTCCGGGACGTGATGCTGCAGCCGCTCGCCTCGGCGCTGGCGGTCCTGAACGACGACGAGAAGGAGCTGGGCGTGTGCCTGATGGACGTCGGCGGCGGCACGACCGATCTCGCGGTGTTCACCGGCGGAGCGATCCGGCACACCGCGGTGATCCCGATCGCCGGCGATCAGGTCACCAACGATATCGCAATGACGCTGCGCACGCCGACCAAGGAGGCCGAGGAGCTGAAGCTGCGCCACGGCTGCGCGCTGCGGCAGCTCGCCGATCCGAACGACATCATCGAAGTCCCCGGCGTTGGCGAGCGCGGTCCGCGAAAGCTTTCGCGGCAAATGCTCGCCGAAGTGATCGAGCCGCGGATCGAGGAGCTCTACACGCTCGCGCAGGCGGAGCTGCGGCGCAGCGGCTTCGAGGAACTGCTTTCGTCGGGCATCGTGCTCTCCGGAGGCTCGGCGTTGCTTGCCGGCATGATCGAGCTCGGCGAGGAAGTCTTCCATCTTCCGGTGCGCATCGGCGTGCCGGCGTACGTCGGCGGGCTCGCCGACGTCGTACGCAGCCCGCGGTACGCGACCGCCGTGGGATTGTTGCTCGACGGTCGCGAGCAATTCCTGCGGGCGGAGATCGCGCGCGCCCAGGCCGTCGGGTTGACCAACATGGCGGAACGGATGAAGCAATGGTTCAAGGCGAATTTTTGAGGCGGACAAAAGTGAACCCCTACTTTTGTCCGGAACAGTCACCCGAAAATCACGGGCGAAGCCCGTCGATTTTCGGCGATAAATACCAGGAAAAGTCAGCGTCAGATCGCGGGCAAAGCCCGTCGATTTGCGGCAGCAAGTACGACGAAAAAACGAGAGCGTAGAGCCACAAATCTTTCAACTCGACAGGAAAAGGAGCACATCATGTTTGAGATCATCGATCAGAGCCCGCAGGAAGCGGTCATCAAGGTCATCGGCGTGGGTGGCTGCGGCGGCAACGCCGTGGAGCACATGATCGGCAAGGGCCTCGCAGGCGTGGAGTTCATCGCTGCCAACACCGACGCGCAGGCGCTCAAGCGCTCGACGGCACGCACCCAGCTGCAACTCGGCACGAACCTGACGCGCGGGCTCGGCGCAGGCGCGCGACCGGAGATCGGTCGCGACGCGGCGATGGAAGATCGCGATCGCATCGCCGAGTCGATCGACGGCGCGGACATGGTGTTCATCACCGCCGGCATGGGCGGCGGCACCGGCACCGGAGCCGCGCCCGTCGTGGCGCAAGTGGCGAAGGACCACGGCATTCTTTCGGTAGCCGTCGTGACCCGTCCGTTCAAGTTCGAGGGCAAGCGGCAGAAGGTGGCGCAGGTCGGAATCGACGAGCTCGCAAAGATCGTCGATTCGCTGATCATCATCCCGAACGACAAGCTGATGCAGGTGCTCGGCGAAGAAGTATCGGTGCTCGACGCCTATGCTGCCGCGAACGAGGTGCTGCACAGCGCGGTTGCCGGAATCGCCGAAGTCATCAACTACCCGGGACTCGTCAACGTCGATTTCGCCGATGTGCGCACCGTGATGTCGGAAGTCGGCATGGCGATGATGGGCTCGGCGACTGCCGGCGGTGCCGATCGGGCGCGTCAGGCCGCGGAACGCGCGGTCGCGAGCCCGCTGCTCGAGGAAGTCAATCTCGCCGGTGCGCGCGGTGTACTCGTCAACATCACGGCCTCGGCGGGACTCAAGATGAAGGAGTATCACGAAGTCATGAACACGATCAAGGCGTTTACCGCCGAGGATGCGATGGTGATCGTCGGCACGGTGATCGACGACGCGATGGAAGACCGTCTGCGTGTCACGATGGTTGCGACCGGGCTGGGCCGGAATGGGTGGCAGCGAAGCGGTCGATTACGATCGGCTGGAGCGGACCCCCGCGGTGATCCGCCGCGGGCGCACAGCGGCGCCGAGCGGCCCGCCTTCGCCGGGCTTCGATCCTTCGGACATTCCGGCTTTCTTGAGGAAGCAGGCCGACTAAAGCGCGACGAAGCGGCGGCCGTCGCCGCGGGACGCTGTGCTACCATAGCGGCCTTCCCGCGCGGTTCAATGCCGACGCTGCGTCTTTCGGATACGGCACGGAAAGCCTAAGCCACGATGCTCAAACAGCGCACGCTCAAAAGCTCGATCAAGACCACCGGCGTGGGTCTGCACACCGGTGCGCGGGTCGATCTGACGCTGCGGCCGGCTCCGCCCGACTCGGGGATCGTTTTTCACCGCGTCGATCTGGCTCAGTCCGTAGCGATTCCTGCGCTCGCGGCGAATGTCGGCGACACGCGCCTGTCATCGTCGCTGGAGAAGGACGGCGTCAAGATCTCGACGGTCGAGCATCTGATGTCCGCGCTCGCCGGGCTCGGTATCGACAATCTGCACGTCGACGTCGCCGGACCCGAGCTTCCGATCATGGACGGCAGCGCCGGTCCCTTCGTGTTCCTGCTGCAGTCGGCAGGTATCGAGGAGCAGGCGGCACGCAAACGCTACCTGCGGATCAAGGAGCCGGTCGAGGTACGCCTGGACGACAAGTGGGCGCGCTTCGAGGCCTACCACGGGTTCAAGCTCGACTTCACGATCGACTTTCCGCATCCCGTCTTCGGAACCGAGAACCGGCACGTCGTCATCGACTTTGCCGAGCATTCCTATACCAAGGAAGTCAGCCGCGCCCGCACCTTCGGATTCATGGCGGACGTCGAGGCGATGCGCGCTGCGGGCCTGGCGCTCGGCGGCAGCTTGCAGAACGCGATCGTGCTCGACGAGACGCGCGTCTTGAACAGCGAAGGCCTGCGTTACGACAACGAGTTTGCCATTCACAAGGTGCTCGACGCGATCGGCGACCTGTATCTGCTTGGCCATCCGTTGATCGGGACCTACGCTGCGTTCAAGTCCGGGCACACACTCAACAACGCGCTGTCCCGCGCACTCCTCGCCCGACCGGAGGCGTGGGAGTTGGTGACCTTCGACGCTCCCGCCGAGGTGCCGAGCGCGTTTCTGGCCTGGCAGCTGCAGCCGGCCTGATCTCCAGGTGCCGTTCACCGGGTGACATCCGCAGTGGGCGGGATCGACCCGTGATCGCACGCCCGGCGCCCGGGTCTTCACGTCGGATTCGGCTCGAGTTACTCCCTTGGTCCTGGTGCGGCTGCTGCTGTTCTTCGCCTTCGCCGCCATCGCCGGCGCGGCGGTAGGCTATCTCGTCAAGCGCGACCGACGCTATCTGCGCTTTATCGGCCGAGTGCTGAAGTACACGCTTCTGCTTTTACTCGGAGCGCTGCTTTTTTACGCTGCCCAGCGCCTCCTCATCGTCTGACGGGGCCGCACCGTGATCTGCCAGCCGCCGCAATGCGGCGGCAAGCTCCGGGTCGGCAAGCCGTTCGGCATGCGCGCGCAACGTGGCCGCTGATAGGCCATCCAGTTGTTTTATCGTGTGTTTTTTCGATGATTGCCGAGGTGGACGGGGTTGCACCCGAACCCGTATTCCAGTAAATTGCCACCCCGCATGCGCGAGTTTCTCGACCAGGTCCGGGACGCGCTGACGGAGTAACGCACCGACCGCCCCGCTGCTCGCAAGCAACGCGAGCTCGGGCGGCTCCACAGCGGCAATGCCGACCTGGGCGGCAAGCGCCGGCGGCAAATTGCGCCGGACGTGATGAAGGATTGCCAGCTCATTCCGGCGACGATCCAGAAAGCCGGCGAACGTCGTTTCAGCAGAAAGTATGTGTCCCAGCGGGCGCATGGGGATCGCACATGGGGCAGGAGCGGAGGAAGGTCACTTGAATATCATCGTCGTGTCCGGCGCGATGGCCCGGGCCCGAACGCTCACGCTGGACTGGCGCCACTGGGCCCTCGGGGGCTTCGGCCTGCTGGTGCTGTTCCTGTCCTTCACTCTGCTTTTCAACTATGTCACGTTGCGCTACGCGGCGTCGATCAACCATCCACTGTTGCAGGCGATCCTTCTCGACGACCAGCGGCAGGAAGCGCGGCGCTCTCAGGAGGTTGTTCAGGGCCATCTTAACGCGATGGCGGTCAAGCTTGGAGAGTTGCAGGCCCAGTTGCTGCAGCTCGATGGTCTGGGCGAGCGGCTCGCGCAAATGGCGGGATTGAAACCGAAGGATCTGCCGCCGCCGTCGGAACCGGGAAAGGCGCCCGCCCGCGGCGGTCCGGCGCCAACGTTGTCGCATGAACTTTCGGTCGACGAGTTCAGCGGGTTGCTCGGAGCGTTGTCGCGTCAGGTCGAAGAGCGATCCGATCAGCTCGGGGTACTCGAGGCGCTGCTCGTCAGCAGCTCGGTCAATAAGAAATTCCTGCCGTCGCTCCCCCCGGTAGACGGCGGCTGGCTTTCGTCGAGCTACGGCTGGCGCATCGATCCGTTCACGGGCCAGAAGGGTTTTCACGAAGGCCTGGACTTTCCCACCGAGACCGGCACCCCGATCGTCGCGGCCGCGAGCGGCAAGGTCATCTTCGCGGACGTTCATCCTCAATATGGTAAGATGATCGAGATCGACCATGGTAACGGGCTGGTAACACGTTACGCGCACTGCTCGATGCTGCTCGTCAAAGAGGGTGACCTGGTAGTCCGGGGCCAGAGAGTTGCCGCGGTGGGCTCGACCGGCCGCGCCACCGGCCCGCACCTGCATTTCGAAGTGCGGTTGAACGGCGCGCCCCAGAACCCGGCCCGCTTCCTGCAGTCCGCTAGCTGATCCATACGGGCGCGTTAGCGCAAGGCAGGGGTGAGGGGATCCTCACCCCTTGCTTTTTCGGGCCGGCGGCATCAGCTAACCGAAGATGATTTCCAATATCCTGAACACCAATATCCTGACCAAGATCTTCGGCAGCCGCAACGAGCGGCTGCTCAAGCAATACGGTCAGGTGGTCCGCGAGATCAATGCGCTCGAGCCGGCGCTCTCCTCCCTGACCGACGACGAATTGCGGGGCAAGACCGGTCCGCTCCGCGAGCGCGTCGCCAACGGAGAAGAGCTCGATTCGGTCTTGCCTGAAGCGTTCGCCATTGTCCGCGAAGCGGGCAAGCGCACACTGCAGATGCGGCACTTCGACATGCAGCTCATCGGCGGCATGGCGCTGCATCACGGCAAGATTGCCGAAATGCGCACCGGCGAGGGCAAGACGCTGGTTGCGACGCTGCCCGTGTACCTGAATGCGCTGGCGGGACGAGGCGTGCACCTCGTCACGGTCAACGACTACCTGGCGCAGCGCGACGCCGACTGGATGGGCCGCATCTACCGCTTCCTTGGCTTGACGGTCGGCGTCAACCTCTCGCAGATGAACCACGCGGACAAGCAGGCGGCCTACGCTGCGGACGTCACCTACGGGACCAACAATGAATTCGGCTTCGACTACCTGCGCGACAACATGGTTTTCCAGGCCTCGGAGCGCGTCCAGCGCGGCCTCAACTACGCGATCGTCGACGAGGTCGACTCGATCCTGATCGACGAGGCGAGGACACCGCTCATCATTTCGGGCCAGGCCGACGACAACGTCGAGCTCTACTATCGCCTGAACGACCTGGCGCCGAAGCTACAGCGGCAAAGCGAGGAACAGGGCCCCGGGGACTACTGGGTCGACGAAAAGGCGCACCAGGTGCTGCTCTCCGAGTCGGGGCATGAGCACGCCGAAAACATCCTCACCGACGCCGGGCTTTTGCTGGCGGGAACGAGCCTCTACGACGCACACAACATCTCCCTGATGCATCACCTCTACGCGGCGTTGCGCGCGCACGCGCTCTTCCACCGCGACCAGCACTACGTGGTGCAGAACGGCGAGGTCGTCATCGTCGACGAGTTCACCGGCAGGCTGATGTCCGGCCGGCGCTGGTCCGACGGACTGCACCAGGCGGTCGAAGCCAAGGAAGGCGTTCCGATCCAGCGCGAGAACCAGACGCTGGCGTCGATCACGTTTCAGAATTACTTCCGGATGTATCAGCGGCTCGCCGGCATGACCGGCACGGCGGACACCGAGGCGTTCGAGTTCCAGCAGATCTATCACCTCGAAACGATGGTGATTCCGACGCATCTCCCGATGATTCGCAGGGACGAGAACGATCTCGTGTTCCGGACGCTCCAGGAAAAGGTCGACGCCATCATCGATGACATCAAGGATTGCCACGAGCGCGGGCAGCCGGTGCTCGTCGGCACGACCTCGATCGAGAACTCCGAAATGCTGTCGGGGCATCTCGAGAAGCAGAAGCTTCCGCACCAGGTGCTGAACGCCAAGCAGCACGCGCGCGAGGCCGAGATCGTCGCGCAGGCGGGTCGTCCGAAGATGGTCACCATCGCGACCAACATGGCCGGCCGCGGCACCGATATCGTGCTCGGCGGTGCCGTCGAGCCGCTCATCCTCAAGATCCGCGAAGACGAAGCGCTGACGCAGACCGAGAAGGACCTGCAGATCGGCAAGCTGCGCTCGGAGTGGCAGGTTCGCCACGAGGCCGTCATCGCCGCCGGCGGCCTGCATATCGTTGGCACCGAGCGCCACGAGTCGCGCCGCATCGACAATCAGCTGCGCGGCCGGTCCGGCCGCCAGGGCGATCCCGGCTCGTCGCGTTTCTACCTTTCGCTCGAAGATCCGCTGCTGCGCATCTTCGGCGGCGAGCGGCTTTCCGGGATCATGCAGCGTCTGAAGATGCCGGAGGGTGAGCCGATCGAGCACCCGATCGTCAATCGTTCGATCGCCAAGGCGCAGAACCGCGTCGAGTCGCGCAACTTCGACATCCGCAAGCAATTGCTCGAGTACGATGATGTCGCCAACGACCAGCGGCGCGTCATCTACCAGCAGCGCGACGAGCTGCTCGAAGCCGAAGAGGTCTCGGAGACGATCCGGAACATGATCGCCGGCCAGATCGAGGACACGGCGCGCCTGTACGTCGCGCCGGAATCGGTCGAAGAGCAATGGGACATCCCCGGGCTGGAGGCGGCGCTGACCGCGCAATATGAAATCAAGGCGGACGTGGGCGAATGGATGAAGACCGAGCCCGAGCTCACCGACGAGGCGCTGCGCGGACGGCTCCGCGACCTGGCGCTCAAGCAATACGAAACCAAGCTCGCGCAGGTCGGTCCGGAGTTGTTCCACCCGTTCGAGCGCAATCTGATGCTGCAGATGGTCGATCAGCACTGGCGCGAGCACCTTGCCGCGCTGGATCACCTGCGCCAGGGCATCCACCTGCGCGGTTACGCGCAGAAGAATCCGAAGCAGGAGTACAAGCGTGAAGCGTTCGAGCTTTTCTCCGACATGCTCGACCGCATCAAGCAGGACGTCGTAAAGTACGTGCTGACTGTGCAGGTGCGCTCGCAACAGGACGTGCAGGCGGTCGAGGAAGCGCCGGCGGCATCCAATGTGCGCTATCAGCACGCCGATTACGAAGAAGCGCTCGCCGTCGCCGCCGCTGATGCTGCACCGGCCGCCCTGGCGCCACCGCCGTTCACGCGCGTGGGCCAGAAGGTCGGTCGCAATGATGCTTGCCCGTGCGGGTCGGGGAAAAAATACAAGCACTGCCACGGCAGAATCTAGAAGCCGTCTCACCCGCTACTCAAGCGCCCCGATGGCTTTGTCGTTTCCTCGCTCGCCCCTCGCTGTACTTAACTTGTACTATCTCGGGGCTCGCTTGGGGGCTTCGCGCCTTCGGGGCTGTTCGTAACGCGTCTCAAGACGGCTTCGCCTCTCTACGGCGTGCACGACGGGCAATGCTTTAGAATCTTCGGCGAGTCGGTCTCAGCAAAGATGCCTGTCAATTACACGCCTCCGACGCCCGAGCAGCTGCTGCCGGTTGCCGGAGCCGCGCTGGGCACCGCAGCGGCTCGCATCAAGAACTGGTCGCGTGACGATCTCCTGCTCGTGAGCCTGGCGCCCGGAACGCAGGCGGCGGGCGTCTTCACGCAAAATCGCTTCTGCGCGGCGCCGGTGACGATCTGCCGCGAACACCTTGCGCGCGCCGAGTCGATACGTGCGCTCGTCGTCAACGCCGGCAACGCCAACGCCGGAACGGGCGAGCGAGGTCTCGCCGACGCGCGCGCCACCTGCGCGGCGGTGGCCGAGCTCGTCGGCTGTGCGCCGGACGCGGTGCTGCCCTTTTCGACCGGCGTAATCATGGAGCCGCTGCCGCTGGAAAGGATCGTGGCGACGCTGCCCGAATGCAGGGCCGCGCTCGCGGAGCACGGATGGTTTGCCGCGGTGCGCGCGATCATGACAACCGACACGGTACCGAAAGGCGCGTCGCGCCGCACCGAAATCGACGGCGTCCCCATCACCGTCACGGGCATTGCCAAGGGCGCCGGCATGATCGCGCCGAACATGGCGACGATGCTCGGCTTTGTCGCGACCGACGCGCCGATCGCCCGTGCATTGCTCGACAGGCTTGCAGCGGACATCGCCTGCGAGTCGTTCAACCGCGTCACGATCGACGGCGACACTTCGACCAACGACAGTTTCGTGGTGATCTCCACGCACCGGGCGCCGATGCGAGCGCTCGAACGCGACGACGATCCGCGGCTGCGCGCCGTGAGAGCCGCCCTCGCCGCGGTCGCGATCGAGCTCGCCCAGGCGTTGGTGCGTGACGGCGAGGGCGCAACCAAGTTCATTGCGATCGTCGTCGAAGGCGGGCGCGACACGCGCGAGTGTGACCGCGTCGCGCGCGCGATTGCGCATTCGCCGCTGGTCAAGACGGCGTTCTTTGCCTCCGATCCGAACCTCGGACGGATCGTCTGCGCGATCGGTAACGCCGCAGTCAGCGACCTCAATCCCGGCCGCGTGTCGTTCTGGCTCGACGATGTTGCGGTTGTCGTCGACGGCGGCCGCGCACCCTCGTATCGCGAGGAAGACGGCAAACGGGTCATGGCCCAGTCCGAGATTTCGGTCCGCGTCGCGCTTGACCGTGGTCAGGCGCGAACGATGCTGTGGACGTGCGACCTGTCGCACGAATACGTGAACATCAACGCCCACTATCGCACTTGATGCCGCGCAAACCCGCAGCGGATTCGCTCACCCGCGCGCTCGACCGCGCCGAGGCCGTCCTCGCTCGCCTCGAAGCATTGTTGCCGGTGCCGCCCGCAGAGCCCGACTGGAGGGCGCACGCGTTCCGCTGGCGCAAGCGCGGCGAGCGCGGATTCGTTCAGGCGGTGCCGCATCCGCAGGCGATCCGACTCGACGATTTGGTGGCGATCGATGACCAGAAGCGCGCCATCGACGGGAACACACGCCAGTTCGTCGCCGGCTTGCCCGCCAACAACGTTCTCCTCACCGGCTCCCGCGGCACGGGCAAGTCTTCGCTGGTGAAAGCGATGCTGGTCAAATACGCCGCAAAGGGTCTGCGCCTGATCGAGGTCGAGAAGAGCGACCTCGTCGATCTGCCCGACATCGTCGAACGGATCGACGGCCGGCCGGAAAGATTCATCGTGTTCTGCGATGACCTCTCCTTCGATGCCAACGAGCCCGGTTACAAGGCTCTTAAGGTGATGCTCGATGGCAGCATCGCCGCTCCGTCGGTCAACGTGCTGATCTATGCGACATCGAACCGGCGACACCTGCTGCCCGAGTACTTCAGCGAGAATCTCGAGACTCGTCACGTAGGAGAGGAGGTCCATCCCGGCGAGTCGGTCGAGGAAAAGATTTCGCTCTCCGAACGCTTCGGGCTGTGGATTTCGTTCTATCCGTTCAGCCAGGACGACTATCTCGCGGCCGTTGACCAGTGGCTGGGCTTCTTTGAGGTGTCGGTGCCTCGCGACGACGGCGCGCTCGAGGCGCTGCACCGCGAAGCGATCCAGTTCGCGCTTCAGCGCGGGTCGCGCAGCGGCCGCGTCGCCTGGCAGTTCGCGCGCGCACACGCCGGAGCGCGCGCGTTGAAGCCCGCCAAGGCACGTTGAACGACGCAGGTATCGTGCGAGTGGCCGTTGCCGTTCTGCAACGGACCGACGGCCGCGTGTTGCTCGCGCAGAGGCTCCCCGGCACGCCTTATCCGGGCTACTGGGAGTTTCCCGGTGGCAAGCTCGAAGCGGGCGAATCGGCGTCCATCGCGCTCGCGCGCGAGCTCGATGAGGAACTGGGAATCCAGATCGTGCGTGCGGCGCCGTGGCTCGTGCAGCGCTACGCTTATCCGCATGCCGATGTCGAGCTCAATTTCTTCCGTATCTTCGCTTGGCGCGGCGAGCCGCGCGGCCGCATGGGTCAGGCGATCGCGTGGCAGGCCCCCGGCGCATTCGACGTGGCGCCGCTGCTCCCCGCGAACGCCGTCATTCTGCGCGCACTCGAGCTGCCGCTGATCTACGGCATCTCGATGGCCGAGGACCTCGGCGAAGACGTCTTTCTGCGCCGCGCGCAGGTGGCGATCGCGGACGGCTTGCAGCTCATTCAACTGCGCGAGAAGTCC
>VBCS01000484.1 GCA_005888955.1 Betaproteobacteria bacterium | reverse complement strand
ACCGTGGCCGGCACGAACGACCGGACCGGGCTTCGCCGGCAGATCCTGTTCGGCATCGGTACCGCGATTCCCCTCGCCGCCGTGCTGCTGCTTCCGCTTCTCAATGACTGGGTCCGGTTTTGGGGCAAGGCAGGCACGCACTCGGTCACGCCGGAAAGCGTTTATCGCACGCTGCTGATGCTCTTCGGCATCGCACAGCCGGCGCTACTCGTCCTCCTGGTCGCTCTGACGGGTCTCGGTACTTGGCGTTTGTGGCGGCGCGACCGCGATTGGGTCGCGTACCTGGCTACCGTAATGCTCGGGGCCGCGGTCGCGATCGCCGCGGCGAAGCCGCAGTGGATTCATCACCCGTTAGTATTTGCGCGTTACCTGCTCCCGGCGCTGCCGTTCCTGCTGTTGTTTCTAGCCGAAGGTACGGTCGCGTGTCTCGCGCCGCTGCGTCGACCTGCCGTGCAGGCGTCCGCCGTCGTCGTATTCGCAGCAATGCTGTGGTGGGCCGGCCCGATGCCGGATTATCTCTATCGGCCCAACCAGTTCATGGGCCACCTGCGCTTCCAGTACGACTACGACCGCGACCACAATCCGTACGTGCAGGAGATCCCGCGCGATCCGATCCCGGCGTTCTACCATGAGCTCGCGCAAAAGCCGCCGCGAACGCTGACGCTGATCGAGGCGCCATGGCGGCTCGAGTCGAATTTCAATCCACATCCCTGGTACCAGGAGATCCATCGCCAGTACGTGAAGATCGGGCTGACCACGCCCGTATGCGGCGTGCGCGAGTTTGGCGAATATCCGGCCACGGCGACGGCGCTGCGCTTCCGGGAGTTCGTCCATTTGAGCATGATTCTCGCCGGCAAGTCCTATGGCGCCGACTATCTGATCATGCATGTAAAGCCGTGGAAGACGCCGCCGGATGCCGAAGTCGAATGGCCCGATGTCGAGGCGTGTCTGCCCGCGATCGAGGCGAAGCTCGGTCCGCCGGTCTATCGCGACGCGCAGATCGTTGTGTTCGATCTCAGGCGCGATCGCTCCACCGCGATGGCCGAATGAATTCGGCCCTACGAAACCCTGCTTTTTCGTAGGGTTGCTGGCCGAATGAACTCGGCCCTACGAAACCCCGACGAACGGCCCTATGAAACCCGACGAGTCCCCGTGAGCTTTTCGTAGGTGCGAATTCATTCGCACGCGGGATCGCACGGCTAACGCCGTTTCAATTCGTCGGTCGCGAGCCTCAACGCCGCGACGAAGTGCGTATTGGCCTCGTCGCTTCTGCCCAACCGGCCGAGCATCTCGCCCAATGCCAGGTGCGTGCGCCAGTGATCGTCCAGGGCGACGCTTGCCTCGAGATACGTCTGCGCCTTGCCCCAGAGCTGCTGGCGCTGGCAGAGCGTTCCCAGCACGCGCAGCAACGCCGCGTCCTGATTGTGCGCGGCGAGCCAACGCTCGGCCTGCTCGATCTGCCGCGTGGCGTCGGGGACCCGGCACTCGCCGTAGAGCTCGACGAGTTCGGAATCCCATTCGCGTTCGAGGCCCCGGGCGACGATCTCCGCGGCCTCGCGGTCGCCACCGAGTTGCAGGAAGGAGAGCGCCGCGGCGCGCGCGATCGGCGGCAGCATCCGCGTCGAGTCAGGCAGCCGATTCCACGCGTCGCGCAAGCCGGCGGCATCGTGCGCCAGCGCGCGCAGCTGCTCGCGCTGCGCGGCGATCCGCACCTGGTCGCCTTGGGCGGCGTCGAATACGCCGCGCTTGACCAGTTGCTCGACCAGCGGCGGGATGACGGCGAACCGCCGCGCCGCCTGCGAGGCGCGGAGCTCGAGCCGCAGCGCCGCAGTGTGCATGCCCGCCTCGCGTTTCAGCGCTTCGAGGATCCGCAGCGCTTCCTGGGGCTGCCCCTGCTCCAGCGCGATTTCCGCGGAGAGCGTCAATCGCGGCACCGCGAGGCTCCTCGCCTGCGTCTCGGGCCGGGAAAGATACGCTTCGGCCGCATCGAACTGGCGCACGTCGATCGCGGCGCGCGCGGCGACGAGCGCGGCCAACCCCGACGAATGTGGCAGCGCCAGCGCTTCCTGCGCCTGCTGCTGCGCCTTGCCGTAGCGACCCTCGAGCAACGCGACGATCGCGGCGTCGAGCTTCGCCCGCGCGCGATCTTTCTTCTGCAATCGTCGCCATTCGCGCACCTGCGCAGGCAGCTGTACCGTGCGCACGATCACGCGCAGCCCGAAATAGAGCGCAGCGAAGCCGCCGACGATGAGGACGAGCAGCAGGTTGAGCGAGAGCTCGACGCGGTACGGCGGCGCGACCAGCAGCGCGTAGCCGGCGTTGAGCCGCGCCGCCAGCGCGGCAACGACCGCGGCGACGGCGAGCAGCAGGAACCAGAACAGAAAGCGCATCGCGATGCGTCAACGCATGCGCTTTTCGCGCGCAAGCTGCAATACGCGCACCGCATCCAGGCTGCCGGCGAG
>VBCS01000109.1 GCA_005888955.1 Betaproteobacteria bacterium | reverse complement strand
GATCGATACGCCCGGCTTTCCCGATTTCATCGGCCAGGCGATCGGCGCGCTCGACGCGGTCGAGACTGCCGCGGTCGTGGTCAACGCGCAGTCGGGTATCGAGATGATCACCTCACGCATGATGGACTGGGCGGCGCAGCGGAAGCTCTGCCGGCTCATCATCGTCAACAAGATCGACGCCGAAAACGTCGATGCGGAGGAGGTTCTGGCGGCGATCCAGGCCGCGTTCGGCAGGGAGTGCCTGCCGATCAATCTCCCCGCCGATGGCGGCAAGCGCGTCGTCGACTGTTTTTTCAACCCTGCGGGCGAATCCGACTTCTCCTCGGTTGCCGACGCGCATGGCGCCCTGGTCGACCAGGTCGTCGAGGTCGACGAGGCGCTGATGTCGCTCTATCTCGAGCAGGGCGAGATCGCTCCCGAGCAGTTGCATGCGCCGTTCGAAAAGGCGCTGCGCGACGGACATCTCATGCCCGTGTGCTTTGTCTCCGCGCGCACCGGCGCGGGCATCGCCGAGCTGCTCGACATTCTGGTCAAGCTCGGTCCCAACCCGACCGAGGGCAACCCGCCGCTGTTCACCAAGGGCGAGGGATCGACGGCGGTCGAGTCTCCTTCCGTGCCCGATCCCAAGAAACACGTGCTGGCCCACGTCTTCAAGGTGGTCATGGACCCGTTCATAGGCAAGCTGGGCGTCTTTCGCGTCCACCAGGGCACGATTACTCGCGACACGCAGCTTTTCGTCGGCGACGGGCGCAAGCCGTTCAAGGTCGGTCATCTGCTGATGCTGCAGGGCGGCAAGCAGGTCGAGGTCGATCGCGCCGTGCCGGGCGACATCGCCGCCGTCGCGAAGGTCGACGAAATCGAGTTCGACTGCGTACTGCACGACTCGCACGACGACGACCAGATCCGCATGCGGCCGCTCGAGTTCCCGACGCCGATGCACGGTTTCGCCATCGCACCGAAGAAGCGCGGCGACGAGCAGCGCATTTCCGACGTCCTGCACAAGATGATCGCTGAAGATCCGACGCTCACGCTCGAGCACGACGCCAACTTGAACGAGACGGTCTTGCGCGGTCTCGGTGAGCTGCATCTGCGCTCGGTGTTCGAGCGCATGTCTTCGCAGTTCAAGCTCGAGATCGACACGCGTCCACCCCGGATTCCGTATCGCGAGACCGTCACGGCAAGGGCCGAAGGCCATCACCGCCACAAGAAGCAGACCGGAGGCGCCGGTCAGTTCGGCGAGGTGTTCCTGCGCATCGAGCCGCTGCCGCGTGGCTCGGGCTTCGAGTTCGTCGACCAGGTCAAGGGGGGCACGATCCCGAACCAGTTCATCCCGGCGGTGCAAAAAGGCGTCGAGCAGGTGCTCACGGCCGGACCGATCGCCGGCTTCCCGCTGCAGGACGTACGCGTCATCGTCTACGACGGCAAGCACCACCCGGTCGATTCGAAGGAAATCGCGTTCGTGACCGCGGGCCGCAAGGCGTTCCTCGACGCGATCGAAAAGGCGCGGCCGATCGTGCTGGAACCGATCGTAAGCCTTGAGGTCCTCTGCCCTGAATCGAACATGGGTGACGTCGCGGGGGATTTGTCGGGTCGGCGCGGGCAAGTCACCGGCACCAGATCGCTGCAGGCCGGTACGCTCACGGTCAACGGCCTCGCACCCCTGTCGGAGCTCGACGGTTATGCGGCGCGGTTGAAGGCGATGACCGCGGGCCACGCGGCATGGTCGATGGCGCTATCGCACTACGATCCGGCACCGCCGAATCTGCAGCAGCAACTGGCGACGGACTACGCCAAACACCGGCGGCACGAGGAAGAGTAGCGGCCCGAGCAGCGAATCGCCAGTCGAACCCCGCGTGCGAAGCGCGTAGGGGTCGAGCGTCCGCGACTGGCAGCAGCGGCCGAGACGCCACGATGCTTATGACAGCGCGCGATCTAGGAGGCCGCGGCGCGGCCCGGCCTCCTCTGCCTGGCGCCATGCGAACCTTGGTGCCGGAAAGAGCCGGTCCAGCAGCGGCACGAGCGGCGTGGCCAGGAACAACACCCAGATCAGTGCGTTCGGTTTGAACAGCAGGTACTGCCACGCCGCCGCGCCGCAGGCGACGATCAGCGCGTAGGCGATGCGCGCTCCGCTCCGGTTGGGAATCGTCATCGGGTCGGAGATCATGAAGAACGCGAAAAGCAGCAGCGCGCCATTGCCGAGCTGGTGCCACCAGATCGCCCACGACTGGCCGAGCAGAACCACGCGCAGCGCCACGCATCCCAGAAACGCGGCGAGGAACACCCAGCTGATGTCGAGCCGCCGTGCGCGCTGAGTGACGATCGTCCCCAGCATCAGCAACCAGACGGCGAGCGCGAGATCGTTGCCCCATTGTCCGGGCGAAACCCAGGTACCCGGCAGCAACACGATCGCCGCGATCACGCCGACGTTCGCCGGGTTGTACAAGTGGATGTGCCCACAGCGTGTCGCTGCGCAACAGCAGCGACAAGCCGCAGCAGGTCACGATCGCCGACAGGAGCCCCTTCTGCTGCAGGCCGAGCCGCTTGAGCCAAAACGCCTGCGTCGCGAGTCCGGCGGCGAACGCCAACGCGATCTGCAACGGCTGCACCGAGAAATCGCGCAGCAGCACGCCGGTCGTCAGCAGGGCGGCGAGGAAGACGATCTGGAAAACGCGCGCGTCGCGCGGCAACCGGTCGCGTGTCTTCGTGTACAGCCGCTCCAGGAGCGCGAGGCGTGCCACGGCGATCACCGCCACAGCCGCTCCCACCATTGCGGTGCCGACACCGCCTGCACGTTCATCCGGCCGCGGATGTCGTTCAAGTCCCATGCGGTCAGGTTGGCGAGCGTCTGCGCTTCGCGTTCCTGACGCTTGGCGACCTCCTCGAAATAGCTCTTCGCTTCCGGACACGCTTTGGCGTCGCCTTGCCAGGGATGGCGCAGGATGTAGCGCGCCTGGAAGTTCTGTCGATCCTGAGTTTCCTGGAACATCAGATCCTCGGGCAGCGTCTCGGGCGTGTAGCGCAGATGCAGCCGCGTGAGCATGACCGGTTGGGCGCTGCCCCGCGGCCGGGCGATGGGCGCAGCTCCAGTGCCCGGGCCGCCGATCGGGGATAGATCGCCGTCGAGCCAAAAAACACCCGCGCCGCGTAGCTCCTCCGGTGAGAGCGGATCAGCGGAACACGGATCGCACCAGCCCATGTCCCAGAAATATTCGGTCCACACGACACGGTAATCCTCACGCTTGGCTTGCGCCTGGAACAGCGCCTTGTAGACCTTGGGGAATTCGCCGCGGACGTAGGTCGGTAACTCGACATTCGCCGGCAGCTGCACGGTGCGATAGTTGGTCGTTTCCACGCGGCCGTTGCGGGTGAGGACATACACGACGAGGTCCTGCGGGCCCTTGGCGTTCAGCATCCCCAGACGCACCGGCAGCATGAAGCGCTCGTATTCGAACGCGAACTGCAGCGGCCGCAAGTAGGAAAAACCCGTCTTCGCCTGCTCGGCGAGATTGACCTTGGCGACGAAGAACTTGAGACCCTGTCGCACGTAGGGCTGCAACGCCCTGCTGGCGTGCGCGGGAATCCGGTAGCCGTTCTGCCTGAGCCATAGCTCGAGCCCGTTCGATTGCGTCGCGGACAGGATCACGATGTCGTATTCGCCGACGGTGTAGCGCGCCTCGACGGTGACGCCGAGCGCCTTATCGCGGCGCGCTTTCTGGGCGAGCATTGCGTCCGCTGACGCAGGCAGCGCCGCCATCTCGCGCGCCATCTTGCGTAGCTCACAGGGGTTCGGATCGAAGTATTCCGCAAGCCGCGGCGCGCTGTAGGCGTCGATGCGCTCGAAGATCTTGGGATCGCCGATGTGGATCTGACCCTTCTGCAGCACGACCGGCACGGGGACGACCAGCGCGAAGTCGGTCAGCTCGCCCTGGAAGTCGTTGCGCATGCCGATGACGGTGCGATTGCCGTCGCGCGCCAGAATCACCTGCGAGGCTTCGTTGAACAGCTTGGCGTCGGCTTTGCCGACATAGAAACCGCAGAAGGCGCTTGCCGGAGGCGCGGCGCCCGCGAGCGCGACGATCAATGCGACAGCAGCGGCGACGCGGGTGCGGCGGGGAAACGTCGAGGCCATGACGAGCTCCTGGAGATGAGCGATGCCTCTATCAACGATGGCGTTGCCGGTTCGGGGTTAGGTTCCTTAGGGGCGCGACGAAGGTTCCGCGCGCCCGTCGCGCGCGCTGGAGCGCGGCATTCCATGGCAGCGCGGCACCATTTGTGCCCAGGCGGGGCGGAGTCTACAATTGCGCCCATGGGCGATTCCCGGGTCAGTCTGACCCACCATTTCCTGATCGCCATGCCCAGCATGGCCGATCCGCACTTTGCCCACACGCTGATCTACATCTGCGAGCACAACGACCAGGGCGCGCTCGGCGTCGTCGTCAACAAGCCGATCGACATGACGCTCTCCGCGCTGTTCGAGCAGATCAACATTCCACTGGGCGACTCCGATCTGCGTGAAACTAAAGTCCACTACGGCGGCCCCGTGCAGATCGACCGCGGCTTCGTGCTGCATCGGCCGCTTGGAAGCTGGCAGTCGACGCTCGCGATCAGCGACGATCTCGGACTCACGACGTCGAAAGACATCCTCGAAGCGGTCGGCCACGGCAACGGCCCGGCCAACGTGCTCGTCACGCTCGGCTACGCCGGCTGGTCGGCGGACCAGCTCGAGCAGGAGATCGCGCAGAACGCCTGGCTCACCGTTGCCGCGGACCCCGAAGTACTCTTCGCCGAGCCGGCCGAGGTGCGGCTGCCGGCAGCGATGAAGCTTCTCGGCATCGACTTTTCGCGGCTGTCCGACTCCGTCGGGCACGCGTGATGCGTGGCGGTGGCAGCGAACTCCCCCGCGGCTCCTGCGGGGAGCGTGCTCGCCTTCGACTTCGGAACGCAACGGATCGGCGTTGCGGTCGGGGAGACCGGGATCGGCGTCGCGCATCCGCTGGCGACCATCGCCGCCAAGTCTGGCCGCGAGCGCTTCGAGTCGATCCGCGCATTGATCGAGGAATGGCAACCGGTGCTGCTCGTTGTCGGGTTGCCGACGCACGCCGATGGCACGGCCCACGCCATGACGGCGCGGGCGTTGCGCTTCGCGCGGCAACTCGAAGGCCGCTTCGGGCTGCCCGTTACCTGCTACGACGAGCGCCATACGACGCA
>VBCS01000102.1 GCA_005888955.1 Betaproteobacteria bacterium | reverse complement strand
GCGGGTGTGGATTTACGACGCGGATTTGAACCAGGTCGTCAAGCGTCGCAACGACAAGGCGCTGGGCACGACGCCGGCGGCACTGCTCGCCGGCAAGGACGACGTGGAACTTGCGTTCGATTGGCATGATCTGCCGGCAGCAGACGGCCTCGACTGGCTGGGCGCCACGCCGAAAGACAAGGAATCGAGCTTCAGCGACATCCGCCTCGGCTTCGATGCCTCCGGCCTGGCCGCGCTGGAGATCTTCGACAACTTTGGGCAGCGTACGTCGATCAGGCTCGCGCATCTCGAGCGCAACCCGAAGCTCCCTCCCGAGCTGTTCAAGTTCGCCCCGCCCAAGGGCGCCGATGTCGTCGGCGACTGATCTGTTTGCGGTCGCCAATCCCGCGACGCCGCTTGCCGAGCGGCTGCGGCCGAAAACGGTCGAGGAGGTCGTCGGTCAGCGCCACCTGTTGGGACCGGGCAAGCCGCTCGCTGTGGCATTCGCATCGGGCAAACCGCACTCGATGATCCTATGGGGACCGCCTGGGTCGGGAAAGACTTCGCTCGCACGGCTGATGGCCGACGCCTTCAATGCGGACTTCATCGCCATCTCGGCAGTCCTCGCCGGTGTCAAGGACATCCGCGACGCGGTTGCACGCGCCGAGGCGACGCTGGCGCAGTCGGGCCGGCACACGATCCTTTTCGTCGATGAGGTGCATCGCTTCAACAAGGCGCAGCAGGATGCGTTTCTTCCGTTCGTCGAGCGCGGACTGCTGACGTTCATCGGCGCCACGACCGAGAATCCGTCGTTCGAGGTAATCGGCGCGCTGTTGTCGCGCGCCGCGGTCTACGTCCTGGAAGCGCTCAGGCCCGAAGAGCTGGGTGAGCTGCTCGACCGCGCGCTCGCAGTGGCGATGCCCGGAGCCACGATCGCGGCCGCGGCTCGCGACGCGATCATCGCCTACGCCGACGGCGACGGCCGGCGGCTCATCAATCTCGTCGAACAACTCGGCGTAGCCGCGGGCGCGGCCGGGCGCCGCGACGTCGACCTCGAGTTCGTCGAGGCGACTATCGTGCGGAGTCTGCGCCGCTTCGACAAGGGCGGCGAGGCGTTTTACGACCAGATCTCGGCGCTGCACAAAGCGGTGCGCGGCAGCGATCCCGACGCGGCGCTCTACTGGCTGTGCCGCATGCTCGACGGCGGCGCCGATCCGCTCTACGTCGGCCGGCGCATGCTCCGTATGGCGAGCGAGGACATCGGGCTCGCCGATCCGCGCGCGCTGCGTCTCGCGCTCGACGCGGTCGAGACCTACGAGCGGCTCGGCACGCCGGAGGGCGAGCTGGCGCTCGCCGAGGCCGTGATCTATCTGGCCTGCGCAGCCAAGAGCAACGCGGTGTACGTCGCCTACGGCAAGGCGCGCGCCTTCATCGCCGAAGACGGATCGCGGCCGGTGCCGCTGCACATACGCAACGCGCCGACGCGGCTGATGAAGCATCTCGGCTACGGCAAGCACTATCGCTACGCTCACGACGAAGATGACGCTTATGCCGCCGGCGAGCGTTATCTGCCGGAAGGCATGCCCGAGGTTTCGTTCTACGTACCAACGGAACGCGGGCTCGAAGCAAAGATCGCGGAAAAGCTCGCGGCGCTGCGCGAGCGCGACGCGAAAGCGCGAGAGGGCGACGAGGGCAAGTCGTAAACGCGGTCGTCATTCCCGCGGAGGCGGGAACCCAGTGTCGCGGATAGTCAACGGTGCGACGTACAAAACAACGTCACTGGATTCCGGCTCTCGCGGCGCCTGTCCTGAGCGAAGTCGAAGGGGCTCTGTCGGAACGACGCCTCTCAAAAAAATGCGAGTGTCACGATTCCCGGAATACTTGTGGGTCGTTTGCTAGAATCCGCGCATGCTCGACATTCAGCTGCTGCGCAAGGATCTCGCCAGCGTCGCCGTTCGCTTGCGCGACCGCGGCTACGTGCTCGACACCGAAAAATTCCATCGCGTCGAGGCGGACCGGAAAGCGATCCAGACTCGAACGCAGGAGCTGCAAGCCCGCCGCAACGCGCTGTCCAGAGAGATCGGCGCCGCGAAGAGCAGGGGCGAAGACGCGTCGGCGCCGATGGCCGAGGTCGGCGCGATCGGCGACGAGCTGAACGCCCTGGAACGTCAGCTCGCCGACATCCAGTCCGGTTTGCACGACTGGCTCCTCGCCATGCCCAACCTCGCGCACGCGAGCGTCCCCGTCGGCAGTTCCGAGGCGGATAACGTCGAGGTGCGGCGCTGGGGCGCACCACGCTCATTCGACTTCGAGCCGCGGGATCATGTCGATATCGGCGCCGCGGTAGGCGGGCTCGAATTTGCGTCGTCGGCGAAGCTTTCCGGCGCGCGCTTCTATACCTTGCGCGGTCCCATCGCGCGCCTGCACCGCGCGCTGGCGCAGCTGATGCTCGACACGCATACGACCGAGCACGGGTACGCCGAGTGCTACGTGCCTTACATCGTCAATGCCGAAACGCTGACGGGCACCGGGCAATTGCCGAAGTTCGAGGACGATTTGTTCCGGGTGGTCAAGGGGGGCGCTCCCGATGAAACGCGCATGTACCTGATTCCGACTGCGGAAGTCTCGCTCACGAACTTGATACGCGACGAGATCGTGCCGGGCGAAAAACTGCCGTTGAAGCTGACCGCGCATACGCCGTGCTTTCGCTCGGAGGCCGGCAGCTACGGCAAAGACACGCGCGGTATGATTCGCGTCCACCAGTTCGACAAGGTGGAGATGGTGCAGATCGTGCACCCGGACCGGTCGTACGACGTGCTCGAAGAGATGACCGGTCACGCCGAGCGGATCCTGCAGAAGCTGGAGCTGCCGTACCGTGTCATGACGCTGTGCACGGGCGACACGGCCGAGCCAGCAAACCTATCGTGAGATCTCGTCGTGCAGCAACACGGAAGCGTTTCAGGCGCGGCGGGCCAACATCAAATTCCGTGCGGGCGGTTCTGGAAAGCCGGAATTCGTCCACACCTTGAACGGTTCCGGGCTCGCGGTCGGCCGCACGCTGGTCGCCGTGATGGAGAATTACCAGCGCGCCGACGGCGGTATCGACGTGCCCACAGCGCTGCAATCGTACCTGGGCGGGGTCACACGCATCCCCCCAACGGCGTAATGTGCTAGAAGCCGTCTCAAGAGCGTCGCGAGCAGCCCCAAGCGCGCGAAGGCCCGCAGTGAGCTCCGAGACAGTACAGAAGAAGTACGGCGAGGGGCGAGCCTTATTTGCCAACTGAGCACGACAAAGCGATTGGGGCGCGCAGCAGCTATTGAGATGGCTTCTAAGGCGTGGCTTGCAGGCGCGCGCCATAGTACGGCTTCTCCAGCCGCAACAGCACGTCGTAATATGCACGCACGGTCTCGACGAACACGACCGCCTGGCCGCCGCGCGCAACGCCGTACTTGTTACCGTCGGCGAGATCGGCCTGCGCGAGCAGCGGCAGCGTTTTTTTGAGGTCGCTCCAGGAATCCGGATTGAGCTTCCGCCGTACCGCCAGCACGCGCGCATCCTCGAGATGACCGATGCCGATGTTGAAAGCGGCCAGCGCGATCCAGGTCCGGTCGGGCTCGGCGATCCGTTCCGGCAAGCCGCGCTTTAGGTCGGCGAGGTAACGCGCGCCGGCGTTGATGCTTCGTCGCGCGTCGAGGCGGTCGACGACGCGCAATCGCCTGGCCGTATCCTCGGTCAGCATCATCATTCCGCGGACGTTCGTCTCGCTGATCGCCTGCGGGTCCCAATGCGATTCCTGATACGCGATCGCGGCGGCGAGCCGCCACTCGATGCCGCTTTGCTGCTGCGCCTGATGGAAAATGGCGGCGTATGCCGGGAGTACGGTGCGGATCCGCTCCTGAAAGATCGCGGCGTCGATGCGCTGGACCCGAAGCGCATAGCCGAAATAACGATCGATGAGCCGCTGCAGCGTGCCATCTTTGCGGATTCGCTCGAAGAAGACGTCGGCCTTGTCACGCAGCCCCGCCCGCGCTGCGGGCAACAGCCATACCAGCTCCTGTTTCGGACCGACTGCGAACGCAGTCTCGACATTCAGAAACACATTGCGCGCGGCCGCGGCCTCGTTCGACGCGACCACCGCGTACCCCAGCGAGCCTTCGGACACCTGCTCGATCAACCCGTCTGCCGCGGGCAATCCCAGTGGACGCCATTGCACGTCGGGATGATCGGTGCGCACTTTCGCAAGCGTTGTCTCGAGCCCCGTCCCTTCGACGATACCCACGATCTCGCCGGTCAGGTCGCTCCAGGATTCGGGCTTGAAACCGTCGGTGTTGTAGACGAGCACGGGCTCGATGGCGTAGTAGCCGCGGGTAAACAGCAGCGGCGCAGGGCCGGTCACGCTGCTGTTCGCGGGCCGGTAAAGACCTCCGGCGCCGATATGCGCTTCGCCGTTCGAAGTTTCGGCGATCAACTGCCAGGGGTTTTCGACCGATATCACTCTGAGCGGAAGGCCGAGCTCTTTGGCGAACAGATCGGCGAGATCGCGATCGAGGCCCGCCGCGACGCCTTCGGGACCGACGAACCACGTGGTCGGTCCCGGCCGCATCGCGATCACGAGCTCCTGCGCCTGCTTCTGCGGCGTCGGTTCGGGAGGAGATGGACCGCATGCGGTCAAGGCGCCGATGCAGCTCCACAGGATGAATCTGGAGCTTCTGGCACCGTGAAGCACGCGTCTCATTGGTTTAGAGGCTCTTACGCAATCCCGACCCGATGAAAGATAAGGTCGGCGCGATTATAGCCTCGCCGCGATGTCATTCTTGGGCGAGCGTCGACATGTAGCCGCGCGATTTCCTCATGTACGCAACACGTCACTTGCCGCGCAGGCATCATTCGCAGATAATGAGTGCGCATGTATGCTCGCACTGTAACGAACAACGGCGGGCCGCCCCGCATTGCATGGTGGTGAACCTGGTCAGGTCCGGAAGGAAGCAGCCATAGCCGACCTCCGCAAGTGCCGGGGGTACGGCTCGCCACCCCTTCTTTGCTCATCAGATCGACCTGATACTTTGTTGCTCGCCAGCTCGCCCGCTCACGTACGTCTTTGTACGCTGCGCGGTCTCGCCGGCTCGCGCCTCGTCTCAGGCCGATCTGTTGGCAAATAGTCCGAGCGTCATCCACTATTGCTTGCACCGATGAGTTATCAAGCACTCGCACGCAAGTGGCGGCCGAAGACATTCGCCGAGCTCTCGGGCCAGGAGCACGTCGTCCGGGCGCTGTCCAACGCGCTCGAGCGCGGACGGCTGCATCACGCGTATCTGCTCACCGGAACACGGGGCGTGGGCAAGACGACGATCGCGCGCATCCTTGCCAAGAGCCTCAATTGCGTAAAGGGCGTTACGGCGACGCCTTGCGGCGATCGACAATATGCGCGAGATTCTGGACAACGCGCGCTACGCGCCGACGGTCGGGCGCTACAAGGTGTATCTCATCGATGAAGTGCACATGCTGTCGAAGGCCGCTTTCAACTCGATGCTGAAAACGCTGGAGGAGCCGCCGGAGCACGTGAAATTCGTCCTTGCGACGACCGACCCGCAGAAGATCCCGGTGACGGTGCTGTCGCGCTGCCTCCAGTTCAATCTCAAGCTTCTGCCTGCGCCACTGATCGCGAAGCGGTTGGCCGAGGTCCTGCAGGCGGAGGGTGTTCCCTTCGAGGATGCGGCAACGGCGTTGATTGCGCGAGTCGCGCACGGATCGATGCGCGATGCGTTGTCGGTACTCGATCAGGCGATCGCCTATGGCGCGGGCGAAGTGCGCGAGAGCGTTGTGCGCACGATGCTCGGCGCGGCCGATGCCGATTACGTCTACCGAATCGCCGATGCGCTGATCGCGCGCGATGGGCCCGCGCTGCTTGGCGAAGCGCGAGCGCTGGCCGAACGCAGCGTGTCGCTCGTGAACGCGCTC
>VBCS01000101.1 GCA_005888955.1 Betaproteobacteria bacterium | reverse complement strand
AACAGCAGCACGGGCCAGCGCAGGTTCGGATCGGCGAAGATCGGCGGCTGCGCTCCCTGCTGCATGTGCGGCACCGCGTTCCCCGAGGGCAGTGGGTAATCGGGATACGGGTTGTCGGCGGTCGTCGGGTAGCAGACGAGCAGCGCATATTCCACCGTTTGCGTCGCCCGGTTGACGTAGAGCTCGCGATCGTTGGGAACGACGACATCGACGACCAGCGCGTCGGCAGGGTCCGCTCCCAGTAGTTCTGCGCGCTCTCGCCCGGTTGCACGCGGGTAAAGTCCTGCGCGACATTGCTGCAACCGACGGCATAGGGTCCAGCAGGTAACGGATCGACGACGGCGAGCGAGTCGGCTCTCGCAGGTGCCGCGAGCAGGCCGCAGCCAAGCGCGGCGAGCACGACCAGATAGCGCGGTATCACTGTTGAAAACATGGCGTGGGCCAGTCCGGATCGGATGAGTTGCTACGACCTTGGCAGCGCCGTCTGGTTCCCATCGACAACGCCGCCTGATGGGCGGCGGCCCGGCCCCGGCCCGCCCTCACGCCCGCATCCGGCCCCGGCAGCGGAGCTGTTGCAATCTAAGGGATTACGTGCGCGGTCGCGCAGCGAAGCCGGCGCTACGGCCGCGCCTCGATCAGAATTGCTCGTCGGCGAGCGCCAGAACGCTCTCCCCGGCGGTGACCACCGCGTGCTTGAGCGCGGCGGCCTGCGGCAGGTGATAATCGGCGTAGAAGCGCGCCGTCGCGATCTTGGCGCGATAGAAATCGGCATCGCCCTTGCCTTCCGCGAGGCGCCGCGCTGCGACGAGCGCGGCGCGCGCCATCTGCCAGCCGCCGGCAGTGAGTCCCCAGAGCCTGAGATATGGCACCGATGCCGCGTGCGCCGCGCGGGTATTGGTCCCATACGTTCGCGCAATCCATTCGACGGCTGCCTTGAGCGCGGTTGCGGCCGCCGCAAGCTCGCTGCGAATCGCCGCAAACTCCGCACCCGGCTGCTTGCCGAGCTCGCCATCGAGCTTCTGCATTTCGGCGATCACGGCAAGAGCCGTCTTGCCGCCGTCACGCGCAGTCTTGCGGCCGATCAGATCGTTAGCCTGGATTCCCGTCGTTCCCTCGTAAATGGTGATGATGCGCGCATCGCGGTAGTGCTGCGCCGCGCCGGTCTCCTCGATGAAGCCCATGCCGCCATGCACCTGCACGCCCGTGTAGGCAATCTCCTGCGCAGTCTCGGTACACCAGCCCTTGACGATCGGGATCATGAGGTCGGCAAACGCCTGGTGGCGCTTGCGCGCTTCCGCGTCGGGATGCGCACTCGCATTGCCGAGCGAGGCGGCGGTGACATAGGCGAGCGCGCGCATCGCCTCGGTTTGCGCCTTCATCGACAGCAGCATGCGCCGCACGTCCGGATGCTGGATGATCGTCGCGGCCTTGGCACCCGTTTCTTCGCCGACAGCGCGGCCCTGTACGCGCTCCTTCGCGTACGCCGCCGCGCGCTGGTAGGCGCGTTCCGCGATGCCCACACCCTCGAGCCCGACCGAGAACCGGGCCAGATTCATCATGATGAACATGTACTCGAGGCCGCGGTTTTCCTGACCGACCAGGTAGCCGACCGCGCCGCCGTGGTCGCCGTAGGCGAGGACCGCCGTCGGGCTCGCGTGAATGCCAAGCTTGTGCTCGAGCGACACGCATTGCACGTCGTTGCGGGGCCCAAGCGACCCATCCGCGTTGATCAGGAACTTGGGCACGATGAACAGCGAGATGCCCTTCACGCCTTCCGGCGCCGTGGGCGTGCGTGCCAGCACGAGATGGATGATGTTGACGGTGTAATCGTGCTCGCCGTAGGTAATGAAGATCTTCTGACCGTAGAGCTTGAAGCTGCCGTCGGGCTGCGGCACCGCGCGCGTGCGCACCGCGGCGAGATCGGAACCCGCCTGCGACTCGGTCAGGTTCATCGTGCCGGCCCATTCGCCGGAGACCATCTTGGGCAGGAACAATTCCTTCTGCTCGGGCGTGCCGCAGAGCTCGATCGCCTCGATCGCGCCTTGCGTCAGGAGCGGGCACAGATCGAAGGCCATGTTCGCGGCATGCCACATCTCCTCGACCGCAGTCGCAACGAGCTGCGGCAAGCCCTGACCGCCGAACTCGGGATTCTTGGTGAGGCCGTTCCAGCCGTTGGCGCAATACTGCAGGTACGCATCCTTGAAACCCGTGGGGGTCTTCACCGAGCCGTCGTCGAGACGCCGCGCGCCTTCGCGGTCGCCGATCGCGTTCAGCGGATCGAGAACTTCGGTCGCAAACTTGGCCGCTTCGGCGAGGATCGCGGCGACGGTGTCGGGCGTCGCGTCCTCGAAGCCCGGCAGCTTGCCGACCTGCTCGAGACCCGCCAGCTCGTTCATTACGAACTGCATTTCCTTCAACGGCGCGTGATATTGGCTCATGCTTCGCTTGCGCTATGCCAGTTCGGCGGTAAGCTGCGGGATGATCTCGAACAGATCCCCGACCAAGCCGTAGTCCGCAATCTGGAAGATCGGCGCATCGGGATCCTTGTTGATCGCAACGATCACCTTGCTGTCCTTCATCCCCGCAAGATGCTGGATCGCGCCGGAAATTCCCACCGCGATGTAGAGGTCGGGCGCGACGATCTTGCCGGTCTGTCCAACTTGATAATCGTTGGGCACGTAACCCGCATCGACCGCAGCGCGCGAGGCGCCGATCGCCGCGTTCAGCTTGTCGGCCAGCGCCTCGAGCATTTTGAAAGTCTCGCCGTTCTGCAGCCCGCGGCCTCCGGAAATGATCACGCGAGCGCTGGTCAGTTCGGGGCGATCCGACTTGGTGAGCTCCTGTCCAAGCACCTTGACCCGGCCGCTGTCCGGCGGTGCGGTGACGGTTTCAACCGCGCCGCTGCC
>VBCS01000482.1 GCA_005888955.1 Betaproteobacteria bacterium | reverse complement strand
GCTGAACGTGGCAAATGTTCCGTAGGAGCGACCGTCGGGAGCGGGGCCCGACGCGCGTGGTCCTCCGAGGGCGGTGAAGTGGAACGCCTCGCTCACGTCGGCGCCGCGGCCGATGAGCTCGCCGCGTGCCGCCTCGATGTCGGACACCACGAGATACAGATTCTTCACTGAGCCCGGCACTGCGGTGGTGACTGCCTTGCCGAAGTGAATGGAGCACGGTGAGCCGGGAGGTGTGAACTGCACCACGCGCCAGCCCTGGTCATTGGCGAAATCGGCATCGAGCCGCCATCCCAGGTTCCCGTAGAAGCGCTTGGCGCGATCGACGTCGGACACGGGGATGACGACGACTTCGAGCTTCAGATCGACTGTGGCAGCGTTCGGGTTTCGGGCCGTCTGTTCACTGCGCGTCGGCGTGCTGCTCATCGTGACCTCCGAGGGTTTCGTTGAACGACGTCAGGCTTTGGCGCGCTCACTTGACCACCGTGAGCAGCGGCTTGCCTTTTTCGACGATATACGTGGCGAGCTCCACGGCCTTGCCGCCTTCCGCTGTGTGCTTTGGTCCAATCGCCTAACGGAGCGACCTGAACGCGGCTCGGAGCTCGGCGCTGAAAAGCTCGGGCTGCTCCCAGGCCGCGAAGTGTCCGCCCTTGTCGACCTCGTGGAAGTAGATGAGATTGCGATAGGCGCGCCGGGCCCATGTCTCCGGGGGTCGATAGACGTCCTCCGGAAATACCGTGATGGCCACGGGCAGCGCGATCTCGCCGGTCTTCTGCGCGGCCGCGACGATGACGCTGCCTCGTGCGCCGTTCTCCCAGTACAGCCGCCCTGCCGATGTCGCGGTGTTCGTCAGCCAGTACAGCGTGATGTTATCGAGCACGTCGTCCTTGGTCGGCGACTTTTCGGCATCGGCGCCGTACGTCCACTGCGCGAAGCCGGGATGCACGAGGACCCACGCCGCGAGGCCGGCGGGTGAATCCGTCGCGCCATAGCCGACGGTCTGCGGCCGCGCGGTAAGCATCGTGAAGTACGCCAAGTTCCCCTGCTTGCCGGACGCCATGAGCGCGTCGACGACCGCACGTTCTTTGTCGGTGAGGTTCGCCGGTAAGGAGGCGGCGCCTCCCAGCGCCGCCGCCACTTCGGGCGGTACCGTCGCGGGCAAGTTGATGTGAATGCCGAGCAATCCCGGCGGCGCCTGGCGCGCCATCGCGCTGGAGATTGGCGTACCCCAGTCGCCACCCTGAGCGACGTAGCGCGTGTACCCGACGCGCTTCATGAGTTCCGCCCAGGCTCGCGCAATGTGATCGGGGTCCCAGCCGGTGACTGTTGGCTTGCCGGAGAAGCCGTAGCCCGGCAAGGAGGGGATGACGACGTCGAAAGCGTCCTCGGGGCTGCCCCCGTGGGTGGTCGGATCCGTGAGCGGACCGATGAGCTTGATCTGCTCGATGACCGATCCCGGCCAACCGTGCGTGATGATTACCGGCAGCGCATTCTTGTGACGCGAACGGACGTGGATGAAATGTATGTCCACGCCATCGATGTTGGTCGTGAATTGCGGTAAGGCGTTCAGCTTCGCTTCCACCTTGCGCCAGTCGTAGCCGCTGCCCCAGTACTGGACCAGGGCCCGCAGCTTGGCCAGCTGTGCACCCTGCGACCGATCGTCGACGGTTTCCTTGTCGGGCCAGCGCGTGGCGGCGATGCGCCGGCGGAGATCATCGAGCGCCGCCTGCGGTACCTGGACTTTGAAGGGCCGGATCGTGGTGTCGCCGGTCGCGGTGGTCTGCGCGTACCCAGAAGCGGCGAACACGAACAGGCCGACCGAAAGCGCGGCGGCCGAACCGGCAAGAAAACAGCGCCGAGTCGACGAGGAGAAACGAGCTGTGTCCATCTTTCGACCTCGCGCAAGAGACAAGACGGTGCGACGAGTGTCCTCGGCGATGCGAACCACAATATGTCGCTCGCGAATCGCCTTGTGTCACATGACATGCAGCAGATCTATGACATGAGCAGTGCAAACGCGCGATGCGTTGCGAGCTCTGCCCACGCTGCGGAATTGAGTTTCGTGTCAATTGACACGATGCTCCCTTCTCCGGACATCTCCGCGTTGTCCAGCTATTCGAGACTCCTCGCACGAAGACCGCGACGGCACCGACCGACACCATCGTCCAATGGACCCGCCGCGACGCTAGGTCAAGCCCGTTGCTTGACGCACGTCGGGCGTTCCCGTGGCACTGATTCGGACGAAGCTCAGCGCCTGCGTTGCACTGCTGGCGGCAGTGCTGCTCTCAGCATGCGGTTTGCTACCCAGGGACTCGACGCCCGATCCATCGCTGAGCGGCTTCCGGCTCATGGCGGGCGGCTACTACTCGCTCGATGCCCGCATCGAGCTGGTGCGCCGAGCGCGTAACTCGCTGGACGTCCAGTATTACCTGATCCAGAACGATCGCAGCGGACGGCTGTTCATGCGCAACCTGCGCGACGCGGCGTTGCGCGGCGTGCGCGTGCGGTTGCTGGTCGACGATCTGAACACCGTGGGCGGAGACCCGATGTTTCGCGGGCTGGCGGCCTTTACCAACGTCGAGGTGCGCCTCTTCAATCCGTTTTGCTGTGCGCGCCAGAGCGTGGCGAGTCGATACGCGGCGTCGCTTGGGGAATTCAGGCGGCTCAACCACCGGATGCACAACAAGCTCTTCATCG
>VBCS01000483.1 GCA_005888955.1 Betaproteobacteria bacterium | reverse complement strand
TGGACTTCTCGATGTCGCTCACCGGTCACACCGCGGGCGGACCGGGCAAGGTCGCGATCGTCTCCTCGGCGCTGTTCGGCACCGTTTCCGGCAGCGCGGTCGCCAATGTGATGGTCGACGGCCCGATCACGATTCCGTTGATGAAGCGCACCGGCTTTCGCCCGCCGTTCGCGGCCGCGGTGGAAGCAGTCGCGTCGACCGGCGGGCAGATCATGCCGCCGGTGATGGGCGCCGCCGCATTCGTGATGGCGGAATTCCTGGCGGTGCCGTATGCGCAAGTGGCGCTGTGGGCGGCGATTCCGGCGCTCCTCTACTACGTGGCCGTGTTCTTCGCGGTGCACTTCGACGCGAAGCGTTACGGACTGGCCGGCGTGCCCAAGTCGCAGCTGCCGCGCTTCTTCAAAGTGATGGGCGAGCGCGGCCACCTGTTCGTGCCGATCTTCGTCGTGCTCTTCGGTCTGATGCTCGGCTATTCGGCGCCGCTGTGCGCGCTGGTCGGTGCGCTGACGTGCATCCCGATGGCGCTGCTGCGCGCGCGCACGCGCGCGGGCATCGGTTGGCAGAACGTGGTCGGCGCGCTCATCGATGGCGCGCGCAACACGCTTTCGGTCGCGATGGCCTGTGCCTGCGCCGGCATCGTCATCGGCTGTGTCACCATCACCGGGCTCGGGATCACGTTCACCCAGTTCGTGATCGTCCTCGCGCAGAGCTCGCTGGTGGCCGCGCTCATTTTGACCGCCGTCGCGGGCATCGTCCTCGGCATGGGCATGCCCACGACGCCGTCGTACATCGTGATGGTCTCGCTGCTCGTGCCCGCCGTGATCAAGCTTGGCGCCATCGCGCCTGTTGCGCACATGTTCGCGTTCTATTTCGCGATCCTGTCGGCGATCACGCCGCCGGTCGCGCTGGCGGTATTCGCGGCGGCAGGCCTCGCCCGGTCGGACCTGTGGAAAACCGGCTGGGAAGCGGTGCGGATCGCGGCGCCGACGTATATCGTGCCGTTCATGTTCGTCTACGAGCCCTCGCTGATGCTGATCGGCGACTGGTTCACCAGCATCACGTCGTCGGTATCGGCCGTGATCGGGGTGATGTGCCTCGCCGCGGGATTGCAAGGCTACCTGCTGCGCGAGGCGCGGTGGTGGGAACGCATCCTCCTCGTGACCGCGGCGATCCTGCTGATCAAGCCGGGCTACATCAGCGACGCGATCGGCCTGGTGCTGCTCGCGCTGGTGTTCGTCGTGCAGAAGTTGTCGGTCGACGCGAAGAGGCGGTCCGCGGGTTGAAGCCCGCCGGCGGCGAAAGGAGGAACCATGACGCTATGGGCGCGGGTTACCCATGAAGGACGCGAATGTTTCGGCACGGTCGAAGGCGACACGCTCCGGCTGCACGCGGGCAACATGCTGGCGAATCCGCGGCCGACCGGAGAATCGATTCCGCTCAGCGCCGCCAAGCTGCTGACTCCGACCACGCCCAGCAAGATGGTGGCGCTGGTCGACAATTATCATGCGCTCGTCGCCAAGCTCAATCACGCGGTTCCCGCCGAGCCGCTGTACTTCCTCAAGGCCGGCAATTCGTTTCTGGCCGGCGGCGAGACGATTCGTGCGCCGCAATCCTACGCCGGGAAGGTCGTGTACGAGGGCGAGCTCGGTATCGTCATCGGCAAGCGCTGCAGCGCGGTGGCGGAAGCCGATGCGGAGCGCTGCATTTTCGGCTACACCTGCATCAACGATGTCACCGCCATCGAGATCATCGCCCGGGATCCGGGCTTCGCGCAGTGGACGCGCGCCAAGAGCTTCGACACCTTCGGCGTGTTCGGTCCGGTGATCGCCACCGGCGTCGATCCGGCGAAGCTCGTCGTCAAGACGATACTCAACGCCCAGGAGCGGCAGAGCTATCCCGTCGCGGACATCATCTTCGCGCCCGCGAGACTCGTGAGCCTCATCTCGCAGGACATGACGCTGGAAGCGGGAGACGTGATCGCCTGCGGGACTTCGACGGGCGTCGGCTCGATGAAGCCGGGCAGCACGGTCAGCATCGTCATCGACGGCGTCGGCGCGCTGACCAATCGGTTCGAGTGAGGAGGAAACGATGAGAATCGCGGTCATCGGCGCGGGCGCGATCGGCGGCATGCTCGCGGTACGGCTGGCGTTGTCCGGGCAGGCAGTCACCGTCGTCGAAAAGGGCGCACATCTGGAGGCGATCGGCAGGAACGGCCTCAAGCTCGTCCATAACGATGGCGTCGAAGAGATCGCAAAAGATCTGCGCGCAGTGGCAAATTGCGTCGATGCGGGTTTGCAGGACTTGGTGTTCCTGGCGCTGAAAGCCTACGACATCGCAGCGGTGGCGCCGCAGATGCGCGCGCTGTTCGGCGACGACACCATGGTCGTGACGATCCAGAATGGTCTGCCGTGGTGGTACTTCCAGAATTTCTCCGGCCCCCACGCCGGCTATCGGCTGAAGACCGCCGATCCGAACGGCGTGATCGAACAGAACATCGAATCGCGCCGTCTGATCGGCTGCGTCGTCTATCCCGCCGGCGAGATCGTCGCCCCGGGCGTGGTGAAGCACCTCGAAGGCGATCGCTTCCCGGTGGGCGAGCTCGACGGAACCGAGAGCCAGCGCGTCAGGGCCGTGTCGGATGCACTGATCGGCGCGGGCCTCAAATCGCCGATTCTCATCGACATCCGTTCGGAAATCTGGCTCAAGCTATGGGGCAACATGAGCTTCAATCCGATCAGCGCGCTCACCCACGCGACCCTCGTCGACATCTGCCAGGAGCCGGCAACGCGCGGGCTCGCCATCGACATGATGCGTGAGGCGCAGGCCATCGCGGAGAAGCTCGGAGTGAGCTTCCGCGTGCCGTTGGACAAGCGCATCGAGGGTGCCGCGAAAATCGGCAAGCACAAGACGTCGACCTTGCAGGACGTCGAAGCGGGGCGTCCGGTCGAAGTCGACGCGCTGATCGGTTCGGTGATCGAGCTGGGCGAATTGACCGGGACGGCGACCCCCGCAATTAGCGCGGTGCACGCGTTGCTCAGGCTGCTGGTGCAGACGATGCACGAAGAGCACGCGCGCGTCGTGCTGCAGCGGCTCTAAGGAACCTAAGCAGGACGCATGGAGAAATGCAGGCCGGACCCCAATCTATAAGCCCATGAATCCCGGCAGCACTCGCCTCCTGGTC
>VBCS01000477.1 GCA_005888955.1 Betaproteobacteria bacterium | reverse complement strand
TTATTCGGACAATATCGATGGGTTTGATGCTCTGGCCGATACGGTCGGTCCTCCCGGAATTCTTTACACCAATCAGGTGCGAATCCCTGAGATCGGCCCTGAGGGAAACAACGGCGCCTTCTACACGCCCCTACCTGGACAGCCAGGTTACGTCGAAGAAGACGGTGCGACCGGTATACAAGGATTTACGTACCATTTCATCAGCGACGGGACTCTAGCTATTCCAGAACCGTCTTCGACGGCGCTGTTTTCGCTAGGGCTTCTGGTCCTTGTACTTGGGGTCGGACAGAGACGACGCACGAGCGCGAGAACCTAAAACGGTTCCCACGCGAAAATAAGTGGGCCGCCTTAAGAGGTGGCCCTTTTTTTGTGAGGCGTTTACGCCCGATTGACTTGGTCCCTCGCCGCGCGCAGGCGTCACTTGTGACGGCTTGACCGGCGCTCTACGACGCCATCCGCAAGCGCTGCGACAAACAGGGCCAGACACACGAGGAAGGCGATCTGCCCAAGCGCCGGAGCGCTCGCAGCCATTGCGGCCGCGCACGCGACGCCTCCGAGCAGGAACAAGAGCGAGAAAGCGAGAATGTATCGGAACATGTGGCTACGCGTCGGCGAGGCCTCCGCGCAAACGAATCGTTGATCAGCTCGCGTCTGCCGACAATCGGCGGCCGACTGAATCGCATGTAGGTCCGGAAGAACCTGGCGTAGGAAGTTGTCGGACACCTAGTCCGGCGGCGATTGAGCACCCGACACTGCCGCTTGTAGGATTTCTCTGGCCGTCGGCCCCGCCAGGCCTTGACCGGTACGCGCCCCGGTGCTAGGGTCGCGTCCCAGCGCTCGGATTAGGCCGGAGCTGGGATGCGAGGTCGGCACGTATCCCGGGATCTTCCGGATCCATTGGTTCCCCTTGTGTGGAGAGAAGGCATGTCGCGCCGCGCGTTGTTGCGCACGCGAGACGCTGTATGAATTTGCGGGTGGTGATGCGTCTGGAACGCTGGAAAGTTGGTTTGCTGACCGTGTTGCTGGCCGCGGTCGCGATGAGCACCGTGATGGTGCGCGACAGTGGCGGCCCGAAGCGCGGGGGCGTCAATGCGGCCTTCCTCGATGCCCGCCCCGCGCTCGATCCGTTCCTGATCGAGCTCCAGGAACGTACCTTCCGGTTCTTCTGGGATACCGGTAATCCGAAGAACGGCCTGATCCCGGATCGCTATCCGACACCCTCGTTTTCGAGCATCGCGGCCGTCGGCTTCGGCCTGACCACGTATCCGATCGGCGTCGAGCGCGGTTACGTCACCCGCGAGGCGGCGCGGCAGCGCGTCCTGACGACGCTGCGCTTCTTTCGCGACGCGCCGCAGGGCCCGTCGGCCCGCGGCGTTTCCGGCTACAAGGGATTCTTCTACCACTACCTCGACATGAAGACCGGCGAGCGGTTCGAGGACAGCGAGCTTTCGACCGTCGATACCGCGATCCTGCTTGCCGGCGTGCTCTTCTGTCAGTCGTACTTCAGCGGGCCGGAACGCGAGGAAGTCGAGATCCGCGATCTCGCGGAAGAGATCTATCGCCGCGTGGATTGGCGCTGGGCGCAGCCGAATGTGCCGGCCATCAGTCACGGCTGGACGCCCGAAGACGGATTCCTCGAATACGACTGGCGCGGCTACAACGAAGCGATGCTGGTCTATCTGCTGGCGCTGGGTTCGCCGACCTTCCCCGTCGGGGAGCAGGCCTGGACCGAATGGACCAGCACCTATGACAAGAGCTGGCGCAAGGTTTTCGGCCAGGAATACTTGAGCTTCGCCCCGCTGTTCGGGCACCAGTACACTCACGTGTGGATGGATTTTCGCAAGATCCAGGACGATTACATGCGCGGGCGGGGGCTGGACTACTTCGAGAACAGTCGCCGTGCGGTGTACGCGCAGCAGGCCTACGCGATCGCCAATCCGCTGCGCTGCAACGATTACGGCGCGACCGTCTGGGGCATCACGGCCAGCGACGGCCCGGCCGACATCGAGCTCGAGGACGCGAATGGCAAGCGCATGTATCGAGGTTACGCCGCGCGCGGCACCGACACCCACGACGATTGCACGCTCGCGCCCACGGCAACGGTCGCGTCGATCCCGTTCGCGCCGGAGCTGGCGATCCCGGCGGTGCTCGAAATGCATCGGCGTTTCGGGCAGTACATTTATTCCCAGTACGGCTTCTTCGACGCCTTCAACTCGAGCTTCCATTTCGACGTGCCGCTGAGTCATGGCCGCGCCGTCGCGGGATTCGGCTGGGTGGACGTCGACTATCTCGGCATCGACCAGGGACCCATCTGCGCGATGATCGAAAACCAGCGCACGGCGCTGGTCTGGCGCATCATGAAGAAGAACCCGCATCTCAGGCGGGGTCTGGAGCGAGCCGGTTTCTCCGGCGGCTGGCTGACCGCGGCGCAGTAACTCGGCCCGCGGCCGGGCGCCGTCGAGATTAGCGAGGCCGGGGCAAGCCCGACATCTGCGTTGTTGCGCGGCTGGCGAATTGGATGAACTATTCGCAGCGTCCCCGGTCGCCCCAGCAGAAGGCCATTGCGCCAGAAAACGCGGCTCATGCGGTACCTGTCCAGACGTTCCCTGGCATGTCTGATCGCGATCGGCTTCGTTCTCGCCGCGGCCGGCTGCAGCTCGCGCTCCGCAGACCAGACCGTGGTCCGCTTCTGGGCCATGGGTCGCGAAGGCGAGGTCGTCGTCGAGCTTATCCTCGAGTTCGAGCGAACGCACCCCGCCATCCGGGTCGAGGTGCAGCAGTTGCCATGGAGCGCGGCGCACGAAAAACTCCTCACCGCTTTCGCCGGGGACGCCACGCCCGACGTCTGCCAGCTGGGCAACACCTGGATCCCGGAATTCGTCGCGCTGCACGCGCTCGAGCCGCTGGACGATCAAGTCGCAACCTCGCAGGCGATCGACCGCCGCGACTACTTCGAAGGCATCTGGGATACCAACGTCGTCGATGGCAAGCTCTACGGCGTCCCGTGGTACGTCGATACGCGGCTCTTGTTCTACCGGCGCGATTTGCTGGCGCAGGCCGGGTTTGCGGCGCCGCCGCGCTCGTGGATCGAGTGGCAGCAGATGCTCGCCGCGATCAAGGCGCGCGCGGGTCCCGATCGCTACTCGATCCTCCTGCCGCTCAATGAGTTCGAGCCGCTGCTCGTCCTCGCACTGCAGCAGGATGAGCCGCTGCTGCGCGACGACGGGCGCTTCGGGAACTTCGAAAGCCCCGGCTTCCGGCGTACGCTGCAGTTCTACGTCGAGATGTTCCGGCGCGGCTGGGCGCCGCCGCTGACCAACGCCGACGTGTCCAACGTGTGGAGCGAATTCGCCCGCGGCTATTTCTCGTTCTACGTCACCGGGCCGTGGAACATCGGCGAGTTCAAGCGCCGGCTGCCGCCGGAAAGACAGGAGAGCTGGATGACCGCGCCTCTTCCCGGACCCGAGGGTCCTGGCGCGTCGATTGCGGGCGGCTCGAGCCTCGTCGTCTTCGGCGCCTCACGCGTCAAGGCCGCCGCGCGGCAGTGGATCGAGTATCTCTCGCAACCGGATGTCCAGCGCCGGTTCCACGACCTCACCGGGGACCTCCCGCCGCGACGCTCGGCTTGGACCGAGGGGAGACTCGCCGAGGACGCCTATGCCCGCGCGTTCCGCGAGCAGCTCGAGCGCGTGAAGCCTGCGCCCAAGGTGCCGGAATGGGAGCGCATCGCCAACGAGCTCCGGCTGGTCGCGGAACGCACGGTGCACGGCGAGCTCTCGGTGGATCAGGCGGCGACCGAGCTCGACGCGCGCGCCGATCGGATTCTCGAGAAGCGCCGCTGGCTTCTTTCCCGCCGGGGCGGCCCGTGAGACGCAGTCGCGCAGCGTGGTGGTTCGTCGGGCCCGCGCTCGTCGTCATCGGCGTGTTCTTCTTCCTGCCGGTACTCGCCGCGCTGGCGCTCTCCATCACCGATTTCGACATCTACGCGCTGGCCGACTTGCGCAACCTGCGCCTGGTGGGCTTGCGCAACTACATCGAGTTGCTGCAGACGCCGCTCTTCTGGCACGCGCTCGGCAACACGCTCTACTTCGTCGTCGCAGGCGTTCCCCTGTCGATCGCGGCATCGCTAGCCGCGGCGCTGCTGCTGCACTCGCGAGCCGCGCGGTTCAAGGCGTTCTTCCGCACCGCGCTCTTCGCGCCGGTCGTCACCACGCTGGTCGCCTCCGCCGTGGTCTGGCGCTATCTCTTCAACGCGCGGTACGGCTGGCTCAACTACGCGCTCGGCGGCATCGGGATTCCCCCGATCGATTGGCTCGGCGATCCCCGCTGGGCGATGCCCGCGATCATCGTCTTCGCGGTGTGGAAGAATTTCGGCTACAACATGATCATCCTGCTGGCCGGATTGCAGGCCATCCCCGTGGAAC
>VBCS01000480.1 GCA_005888955.1 Betaproteobacteria bacterium | reverse complement strand
CCGGTTCAACGCGGTGCGCCAGCGCAGACAAAGACACCACCGGTCAATTATTGGGGCTTCTTGATGAAGTGGCGCGGCGAGATGCCGATCAGAAGCAACAGCGCACGGATGATCGGCGAGGCGCCCGCCATCTGCACGGTCTTGCGCTGCCCTTCGGCACGAATGATTGCGTTAAGCAGTGCTCCGGCGCATACGAAATCGATTCGCTCGACAGCCGACATGTTGATGGGCACGATGCTGCGGCCTTCGCGAAACTCGGCGAACTTGGCGAGCTGCGGATCCGTCGGACCGGTCATCGTCCCCTGCCAGCAAAGCATTTCGGTGGTCTCGGCCGCAGCGGCGGGCACATCCGCGGTTGTGGTGACCGCTGTCGCACTCGGCGGCGGTTCCCAGGAGGGTGGTGAGAGCTCGAAGGCAACCGCGAAGTCGACCGCGCGATCCTCGAAGCTCGTGCGATCGTTTTGCCACTGCAACAACTCGAGCAGCAGGGTCCAATAGCCTTCACCCGCATCGCGTCCCTGCGCCACTGCCGCTTCCAGCGCGCGCCGGATTTTTTCCGGATGCTGCAGAGCCAGCGCATATTGCCGCTTGCGCAGCTGGGCGAGCGCGTCGGCGAGCAGCTTGGCGCCGGCGTCGTCAGCGCCGGTGAGCGAGCCCAGATCGAGGCGTACCTGCGACTGTTTCTGTGTCGCGGCAAGCATGTGGCCGATCTGCGGCACGTTGGCCGGCGAGAGCTTGCCTGTCAGCGCGAAGTAGCCTCCCGCCGCCGGCCGCTTCGCGAGACACGGCTGCGGCCCGCGCTCTTCCCAGGCGGGTGCCGAGCGTTCGAAAGCGACGACGTACTGCAACCCGAGCTGCTCGAATGCCGCGCGATCGTTGGCGCGTTGCAGCAGATCGAACAAGGCCAGCCAGGCGAGCGGAGAAACCTTCGCATCATTGTCGGTGGCCACCCCTTGCTCGAGCACTTGTCGCGCAGGCGCGGCGTGGCCGCTTGCATACAGCAGCGCGGCGTTCTCGAGTACGGAACATAGTCCGGGATTGGCTTCGGCGACCTGAATGCTGGGCTGCGCTCCCGGCACCGCCGGCGCCCATTCGATCAGGCTTGGCGGCCCGGTAACGGTAATGTCGCGCTCGCGCGCGTCGACCGCTGCCGCCGAGGCGCGCAGCTTGACAGCGGGGGGCGGACGCCCCTTGGCGGCAGCCGCGACCTCGCGCGCAGACACCGGTCCGGCCATGCCGGCCGGTCGCGCATCGTGCCGCGGTGCCAATTCGGGCTTCGTGCGAGCTCCGGCCTGCTTGTCCTTGCCCGGAAACTTGGGAAACAGCGGAAATGCCATCGCAGCGAGACTTAAGCCTTCACTAGAGAATGCCTCCGGGTCATTATCGCCGGTTCCCCCGTGCGCAACAAGGAGCGGCGCGCGGCGACGCCGGTCGTCGCGCGCACGAAGTGCGTGAGGGATCCGCGCGTGGCGCGTCGACGCTAAAGCGGCCGACGCGCCACGCGATAATGCCGCGGTACGCGTTCGAGGAACCCGCCGCGCGGATGCCGCGGGCGCAAAAACAGGCCGCTCTCTCTGCTCCGGTTAATCGCGTGAAAGCAGCGACTTGCCGTCGCCTAGGCGCGCGCGAGATTTTGTGCGGCGAATTCCCAGTTGAGCAGTTTGTCGATTACCGCTGCGACGTAATCCGGGCGCTTATTCTGATAATCGAGATAATAGGCATGCTCCCAGACGTCGATCGCCAGCAGCGGAGCGAGGCCCTTGGTCAGCGGCAATTCGGCGTTGGATGTCTTGATGATCTTGAGCGAATGCCCGTCGGCGACGAGCCAAGCCCAACCGCTGCCGAATTGCTTTACGGCCGTGTCGGTGAACTGCTTCTTGAATGCGTCGTGGCTGCCGAACGCAGCATTGATCTTCTCGGCCAGCGCCGCGCCGGGCTTACCGCCACCCTTTGGCTTCAGCGAATGCCAATAAAAGTCGTGATTCCAGGCCTGCGCCGCGTCGTTGAAGAGCTCGGTCTTGTCGGACTTACCCGCGCTCGCCATCACGATCTTTTCGAGGCTCTGCCCCTCGAGATCGGTCCCCTGAATCAGCTCGTTGACCTTGTCGACGTAGGCTTTGTGATGTTTGCCGTGGTGGAAGCTCAGCGTCCGTGCTGAAATCACGGGTGCGAGCGCATCCTCGGGATACGGCAGTGGAGGTAGTGAAATCGATTTCGCGATTTTTTGTGCAGCCAAGGTTGCCATTCGCGTTCTCCTCTAATAGTACGTAGGACGAAAGACTACAAAGGTAAGCAAAGGTCGCGCTACGCCCGGCCGCGTGCCTCTTTCGCGGACAACGGTCCGACTGGATTGAGCTGCCCACGCTTGCTACAATCAAATCGACACTTCCAACCGGCGAGAGTTTCGCCGGGTGGGGTCTGGCAGGCCAACGGCGCGAGGGGAAACGATGAAAAATCCGCTTGATTCGCTTTGGGGAACGGTCATTTCCGGCTTGATCCTGACCGTCATCCTGTACTTCGTCGTGAAAAGCATTTTGAGTTAGGGGGCGACGATGGATTACGTTCCTGCATTGGCAAGGTGGCTGCATTTCATGGCCGGCGTCATGTGGATCGGTCTGCTGTACTACTTCAACTTTGTACAGGTGGCGGCGCTCAAAGCAGCGACTGCGGACGGCACGGCGGCGGGTATCACCAAACACGTCGCGCCGCGAGCGCTCCTCTACTTTCGCTGGGCAGCCGTCGTGACCTGGCTCGCCGGCGCGGCATTGCTGGGCAATCAGTTCGTCAATGCCTTCACACTGAGGGGCGGCATGGCGGGGATCGGCATCGGCGCGTGGCTGGGCACGATCATGCTGATCAATGTGTGGGCCCTGATCTGGCCGAACCAGCAGAAGATCCTCGGCTTGAAGCCAGCGACCGACGAAGAGAAGAACAAAGCGCGGCGCGTGGCTTTCCTCGCCTCGCGGACCAATGTCGCGCTGTCGATCCCGATGTTGTTTTTCATGGCGGGCGGCTGGTCGCACCGGGCGATCTTCGGTTTGTAGCCTGGGCTCGCGCCCGCGCGGCGAAGCCG
>VBCS01000476.1 GCA_005888955.1 Betaproteobacteria bacterium | reverse complement strand
TGCTTCGCTGCCTGCAGCACTTCCGCCGGCGTGGCGAAGTACACCGACGGAATGATGTGCGTGGCCTGCGTGAGCACGTACCATAGCGCGACGACGCCGACGAGCGTCGCCGCGCCCACCGCGAGCCGCGAGGGCTCCGAGCGCTTAGGCATCGAATTCGACCGACACGCTCGGATCCCGGCGTTCTGTCGGGATCACCGGGCGTCAGTCGGCGCGCTGCGCGAACGCCTTGAGCTTGGGATCGCGGTCGACCATCTTCATGTATTCGTCGGTGATGTAGGCCGATGCCTGCGGCACCTCGGCGATCGCGCCGGTACCTTTCATGAACTCGCCGATCTGCGTCATCCACTTGTCGACATCGGATGGGCCCTTGGAGCGGTCCATGATCCTGAGCTGCCCCGCGAGGTCGTATGTCGGCCGGGTGTCGAATTCCTTCTTCATCGAGACCTCGGTGATGCTGACGCCGCCGATGTCGTAGAACTTTTTCATCATCGCGATCGCCTCGGGCTGGTGCGCATTCATCCACTTCCACGTGCGCAGGTACACCGCCAGGAACTTGGCGACGTTCTGGGGCTGTTCCTTGGCATAATCGGCGCGCACGACCAGCGCGCCAGGAACGATGGTTCCCGTGTCCTTGCCGGAGCAGATCACCTTGGCGCCGGCCTTCTCCTCCATCGTGTAGATGTTCGGCGCCCATAGGCCGCCGAGATCGGCGTTGTTCGACGACATCGCGGAGATGATCTCGGCCTGACCCATGCTCTTGATCGTGACGTCGGACTTCTTGAGCCCCCATTTGGCGAGACAGGACTGCACCGCATAGTCCCCGGTGGAGTTCGCCGTGAGCACGATTGTCTGGCCCTTGATCGATTGCGGATTCTTCATGAACGCGTCCGCCTTCGCGGCGCTCGCCAGCAGTGCGTTGCCCGCCGATTCGTCATTGGTGAGCCCAATAGTGAGCAGGTTGTAGCGCACCGCCCCGAGCTCCGCCGGCACCGATCCGGTCCCGCCGACGTCCCACGACTTCGACGCCGAGGCGGCGATCTGCGGCACGCCCGCGGGGAAGGTGCTGAACGTCGGCTTCAGGCCCAGCTCGGCCCACCAGCCCTTCTGCTCGGCGACGTAGAACGGCAGCGACCAGTAAAGCGCGGGCTGGTAGCTCACCTTGATCTCGGTGAGCTGAGCCTGCGTTGCGGATGCGGCGGTGCAAAGTGCCGCCGCGAATAACAGTTGGCGCAGATGCTTCGTCATGGTTCGTTCCTCCTCGTGATGTATCAGCTCCACAAAAGCAACTTCAATGCTCGGTGCGCTCCTGCTGCTCGCGCAGCAGGCGCCAGATATGCGTGCGCAAATGGACGAACGACGCCTCGTCCATGACGTCCTCGATGCGGTCGTGCCGATCCCAACGTTTTTCCTTTCGCACGGTTGCCACGTCGATGATTTCACCGATCCGGCCTGGCCGACGCGTCATGACGACGACGCGATCGGCAAGGTAGACGGCCTCGTCCACCGCGTGCGTGATGAACAGGACCGTGCGCGGGCTCACCCTCGCAAGCTTGATGAGCTCCTCCTGCATTACCACGCGAGTCTGCGCGTCGAGCGAGCCGAAGGGCTCGTCCATCAGTAGCACGTCGGGATCGAGCACATAGCTGCGCGCGATCGCAACACGCTGCTGCATGCCGCCCGATAGCTCATGCGGAAACGCCGATTCATAGCCCTGCAGACCCATCAGCTCGACATAGCGCGCAACGCGCGAACGGCGCTCCGGCAACGCCACGCGCGACGCGCGCAAGCCGAAGTCGATGTTCTCGATCACCGTCTTCCACGGGAAGAGCGCGAATTGCTGGAAGACCACCGAACGATCGGGGCCCGGTCTGGTAACGGGTTTGCCTCCCACCGTCACCGATCCGCGGGTCGGAAAATCCAGCCCCGCGGCCATGCGCAGGCACGTCGTCTTTCCGCATCCGGACGGGCCGACGATGGCAACGAACTCTCGCGCGCGCACTTCGAAGCTCACGTCGTCGACCGCCGGAATGTCCTTCCCGTCGCGACGAAAGTGGCGCGCCACCCGGTCGAAAACGATGTCGCTCACGGCTGCAACTAGACCAGCGCCTTCATGCGATCACCCGGCAGAAAAGCCGCCGTCGACGAATATCGTCTGGCCGGTGACATAGTCCGAGGCGCGGCTCGCGAGAAACAGCGCCGTTCCCCACAGGTCGGCCAGCTCGCCGTTGCGTCCGACGAACGTGCGCTGCGCCATCTTCGTCCAGCGCGCCTCATCGTCCACGACGGGCGCCGTCAGCTCGGTGGCGAAGAACCCCGGCGCGATCGCATTCGCGTTCACGCCGTGCCGTGACCAGGCCTCGGCTTGGGCGCGCGTGAGCTGCGCGATCGCGCCCTTCGACGCACCGTACGGCGCGCAATCGGCGAAAGCCCGCACCGACTGCAGCGACGCGATGTTGATGATGCGACCGAAACCGCGCGCGATCATCGCCGGGGCGAGGCGCTGCGCCAGAAAGAACGGCGCGTCGAGATTCAGTCTCATCGTCGCATCCCAGTCGTCTTCCGTTACGTCGAGCATCGATTTCCGGCGGTTGGTTCCGGCGGCGGACACGAGTATATCGGGTGCCCCGAAAGATTCGCCTGCTCGCGCCGATCTCATCGCGAACCGCATCGAGCATGGAAGCCCGCCGGGCCACGAGCACCACTGCCGCGCCGGCGCCGGCGAATGCCAGCGCGATGGTCCGGCCGATGCCGGAGCTCGCGCCGGTCACCACCGCGACGCGACCGGAAAGATCGAACAGGCTCGTCGCGGACATCCTTGGGTCAGCTCTCCACCTGTGCACCGCGCTCGAAGCGCTCGTGCGGGAAGTATTTCGCCAGCCGATCGTCGGCGGTGCGCGCGTGAGCCTCCATGCCTTCCAGCCGCGAGATGCGCGCGGTGACCTGGGCGATGTCGCGGTTGGCCTCGCGCGTCATGCGTTGCCAGGTCACGGTCTTCAGGAACTTGTGCACGGACAGACCGCCCGAGTAACGCGCCGCCCCCTTGGTGGGGAGGATGTGGTTCGGACCCGACGTCTTGTCGCCGAATGCGACCGTCGTTTCCTCGCCCAGG
>VBCS01000481.1 GCA_005888955.1 Betaproteobacteria bacterium | reverse complement strand
TGGATCGTTCGATCGACGGTAATGCCGAATGCACCGGGCCAGGGTATCAGGGCGTGGCCGGGCCAACGTTGCGCGCGTTGGCAAATTCCTGCGCCAGCGCATCTCTCAGCACGGCAACCTCGTGCCCGATGCAGATGCACCGGAAGCCGCGGCGCAGCGCGAGCCGTGCCGCTTCGCCGGTCGGCACGAGCCAGCCCAATGGCTTGCCGGCGGCCGCAGCCGCCGTGAGCAGTCGTTGCTCGGCGGCTAAGTAACGCGGGTCGTTGAACTGCTCTGCGCAGCCGAGACTGTCGGAGAGGTCGTAATGACCGAGCCAGGCGAGATCGAGTCCCGGCGTCGCCAGAATCGCTTCAGCGTTCTCCACGCCACGCGCCGATTCAATGAGCGCGATGGTGAGGATCGCTTCGTTGGCCGCCTGCATCTTCGGGCGGGCCGCCCCGCCGGTATAACGATCATGCGAGACGCCGAAGCCCAAACCGCGCCGTCCCTCCGGTCGATAGCGGCATGCCGCGACCAGGCTTTGTGCCTGTTCGCGCGTTTCGATCATCGGCGCCATGATGCCGAGCGCGCCGGCGTCGAGGACCGGGGCGATCAGGTGATACGCGCACGCCGTCACGCGAACCATGGGCACGATGCCGGCCCCGTGCGCGTATGCGATCTGCGCTTTGACCGTGTCTATCGCGATGCCGCTATGCTCCATATCGAGGAGAACGAACTCCGCGCCCGCGGCTGCCAGGACCGGCGCCAGCCCCGGCGTAAAAAATTCGAGCGCCATCACGCCGAAGGCGTTGCCCCCTGCGCGCAGCTTCTCGCGCACCGGGTTGGCGCGCATGGCAGGCGCTTCGCTACTCATGCCGCGAATCCCGGCGGCAGCGCGACAGCCAGCGTGCGCACGCTCTCGGCGATCTGCCGGCGGGTCACCACGTCGAGCGGAATGCCATCGCGTCCCAGCCGCGCGCGGGTCCGGCGCTCGATTTCGCCGGGCAGCAGGACTTCTCCGCCCGGCACGACAGGCGGAGACGCCTTGACCCATGCCGCGAGGCGGGCGATCTCGGCCTTGAATGCGGCTGCGCCGCAGAAGGCTTCCGCGTCGAACACCAGCGACAGCATGTTGTTGACGAGTCGTCCCGCGGTTGCGTTGGTCGGATTGGTCGTCTGCCCACCGGAAAGGGCGCCCGCAAAGACTTCGCAGAAGATCGACAGGCCGTAACCCTTGTGCCCGCCCATCGGTAACAGCGCGCCCACCGGCGGCCCATAAAACGCTAGTGGGTCCCGGGTAGGGTGCCCCTCGCTGTCGATCGTACATCCCGGCGGCAATAGTTCGCCATGGTTTTTCGCGACCTGAATCTTGCCTTCGGCGATCGCGGACGTCGAGATGTCGAGCACCAGCGGCGCGCCGTCGGGACCCGGCGCGCTCGCGGCGATCGGGTTCGCCGAAAGACGGCGGTCCGTTCCACCATGCGGTGCCACCAGAATGCCGAAGCCGGAGGTGTTGACGAAATGGACGGAGGCAAGTCCGGCCTCCGCCACCTGCTCCGCCCACGCACCGATGCGACCGAGATGTCCTGCATTGCGGATCGCTGCCGCGTAAAAGCCGGATCGCCGCGCCTTGGCGATCGCGAGGTCCATGGCTTCGCGGCCGATGACCTGTCCATAGCCGAATTGCCCATCAATGACGGCACTGCACATCGTCTCACGGACGACAACGGCGTGCTGGTTGGCAATCACCATGCCTTTGGCGTGCCAGTCGACGTACTTGGATACGCGAATGACGCCGTGCGATTCGTGTCCGGCCAAATTGGCGTCGACGAGATGATCACTGACGATCCGCGCTTCGCCTTCTGCCGATCCGGTCGCGCGGAACACCGCGGCGACGAACGCGCGCAGGTCCGCGACCGGTATGCGGTAAGTGGACGGATCGGCGCTCATCCGCCCGAGTAAGGTATCAGGCCGGCTGAATCGGCCGGCACGACCAAGGATCGCGACGGCGCTTCTTCAAAACAGAAAAGTCTCTGCGGGGTCTCCCACAGAAGCTTGTGGCGGTCGCGCTTTTCCGGAAGCAGAGTTTCCACCAGCTTCAGCAGCGGCCCGTAGTCGACCCGTTTGCTCGCCTTCAAAAAAGGCCAGTCGGATGCCCACACGCAGGCGTCCAAGGTGAATGCGTCGATGAGGGCACGAACATAGCGGTGGACATCGGTATAGGGATAAGGCTCACGGGAGAATTTTTCATAACCGGAGAGCTTCACAAACGCGCGTCCGGTGCGCGCGAGGCCTAGAAGCGCCTTGAATCCGGGCTGATCGAGACCTGCCTCCGGCGTGGGACGCCCGCAGTGATCGACCAGGATTCGAACGCCCGACCGTACGAGCATCGGCGCCAGCGGGACGAGCTGATCGTGCTCGACCTGGATCTGCACGAACAGACCGAGAGCGCCA
>VBCS01000108.1 GCA_005888955.1 Betaproteobacteria bacterium | reverse complement strand
CCCCCGCGCCTTCTCCTCCGGCGCATTGTCGATCTGGTCGTAGCTCCGCGCCTCCCCCCCAAACTGCCGCGAGAGCACCAGCGTCATCGCCGCCGTCAGCGTCGTCTTGCCATGATCCACGTGCCCAATCGTCCCCACATTCACGTGCGGCTTCGTCCGCTCAAATTTGCCCTTGGCCATTTGGATCCCTTCGGCCAAAAGTGAAACCCTACTTTTGGCCGGTCTAGTTACCTTCGAATCGCGGGCAAAGCCCGTCGATTCGAAGCGGAAAAACCCACGAAAATTCTTAGCTCTTCTTGTTGATCACCGCTTCGGCGACGGTCTTCGGTGCTTCCGTGTAGTGCTTGAATTCCATCGTGTATGTCGCGCGGCCCTGCGACAACGAGCGCAGCGTAGTCGAGTAGCCGAACATCTCGGACAGTGGCACTTCCGCCTTGATGACCTTGATGCCGGCGACGTCATCCATACCGTGCACGATGCCACGCCGGCTGGCGAGATCGCCCACCAAATTGCCCATGAACTCTTCCGGCGTCTCTACCTCGACCGCCATCATCGGCTCGAGCAGCGCCGGATTGGCCTGGCGCATGCCATCCTTGAACGCCATCGATGCGGCCATCTTGAACGCGTTTTCGTTCGAGTCGACGTCGTGGGAGCTGCCGTCGAACAATGTCACCTTGACGTCGACGACCGGGAAGCCCGCCAGTACGCCATTGGGCAGCGTTTCGCGCAAGCCCTTCTCCACCGCCGGAATGAACTCGCGCGGCACGCTGCCACCCTTGATTGCATCGACGAACTCGTAGCCCTTGCCCGCGGGCTGCGGCTCCATCTTCAGCCAGACATGGCCGTATTGACCGCGACCGCCCGACTGCTTGATGAACTTGCCCTCGATCTCGACCGGCTTCTTGATCGCCTCGCGATACGCGACCTGCGGCTTGCCGACGCTGGCATCGACGCCGAATTCGCGCTTCATGCGATCGACGATGATCTCGAGGTGCAACTCGCCCATGCCCGAGATGATCGTCTGGCCCGATTCGTCGTCGGTGCGCACGCGGAAGCTCGGATCTTCCTGCGCCAGCCGACTGAGAGCGATACCCATCTTTTCCTGGTCGGCCTTGGTCTTGGGCTCGACCGCCTGCGAGATCACCGGCTCGGGGAATACCATCCGCTCGAGCATGATGATGTGGTCCGGATCGCACAGCGTCTCGCCGGTCGACGCTTCCTTGAGCCCCACGGCGGCGGCGATGTCGCCGGCGTAGACTTCCTTGATGTCTTCGCGCTGATTCGCGTGCATCTGCAGCAGGCGCCCGATGCGCTCCTTGCGGTTGCGGACCGCGTTGTAGACCGTGTCGCCCGACTTGAGCACGCCGGAGTAGACGCGAATGAACGTGAGCTGGCCGACGTAGGGATCGGTCATGATCTTGAACGCCAGCGCCGCGAACGGCTCGTCGTCGGAGGCCCTGCGCTCGGCGGGACGTCCCTTGTCGTCCTCGCCCTTGACCGGCGGGATGTCCACCGGCGAGGGCATGTAGTCGATCACCGCGTCGAGCATTGCCTGCACGCCTTTGTACTTGAACGCCGTACCGCAGAGCATCGGCACGATCTGATTGGCGATCGTGCGCTTGCGCAAGCCCCGCTTGATGTCCTCTTCCGACAGATCGTGGCCTTCGAGGTACTTGTGCATCAGCTCGTCGTCGGCCTCGGCGGCCGCTTCGACCATTTTCTCCCGCCACTTTTTTGCCTCGTCGACGAGCTTGGCGGGAATGTCGCGAGCTTCGTACTTCATGCCCTGCGTCGCGTCGTCCCAGTAGATCGCCTTCATCTTCACGAGATCGACGACGCCCTCGAATTTTTCCTCGGCGCCGATCGGAACCTGGATCGGCACCGGATTCCCTTTGAGGCGCGTCTTGATATGGTCGTAGGACTTGAAGAAGTCGGCGCCCTGGCGGTCCATCTTGTTGATGAACGCAAGCCGCGGCACCTTGTACTTGTTCGCCTGCCGCCACACGGTCTCGGACTGCGGCTGCACGCCCGCGACTGCGTCGTACACCATGCACGCACCGTCGAGCACGCGCATCGAGCGCTCGACTTCGATGGTGAAGTCGACGTGCCCGGGCGTGTCGATGATGTTGATGCGATGCTCCGGGTAGCGGCCGTCCATCCCCTTCCAGAAGCACGTCGTCGCCGCGGAGGTGATCGTGATGCCGCGTTCGCGCTCCTGCTCCATCCAGTCCATTACGGCCGCACCGTCGTGGACCTCGCCCATCTTGTGGGAAACTCCGGTGTAGAAAAGTATGCGCTCGGTGGTCGTGGTTTTTCCGGCATCAATGTGCGCACTGATGCCGATGTTCCGATACTGCTCGATGGGAGTGCTTCTGGCCACGTTTGTTCGTAAGAGTATGCGGAATGGGGGTCGACATTCAGGATCCCGGCCGCCGGTGAATTCATTCGTCTAGAAGCGAAAATGCGAAAAGGCCTTGTTCGCCTCGGCCATGCGGTGCACTTCCTCGCGCTTCTTCACCGCGCCGCCGCGCCCCTCGGACGCTTCGAGCAGCTCTGCGGCAAGGCGCTGGCCCATCGATTTCTCCCCGCGCTTGCGCGCGGCCTCGCGCAGCCAGCGCATCGCCAACGCCACGCGACGCACCGGACGGACCTCGACCGGCACCTGGAAGTTGGCGCCGCCGACGCGGCGGCTCTTGACCTCGACCATCGGCTTTGCGTTCGACAGCGCCTGGGTGAAGACTTCCAGCGGATCCTTGCCGCCCTTCTTGGCGATCGATTCGAACGCACCGTAGACGATGCGCTCGGCCACCGACTTCTTGCCCTGGCTCATCAGCACGTTGACAAACTTGGCAACGTCGCTGCTCGAGTACTTGGGATCGGGCAGGATCTCGCGCTTGGGAATCTCTCGGCGTCGGGGCATGTCGCTCTATCTCTGGATAATTTTTAGGCAGCGCTTCAAGCAGCTTTAGGTTTCTTGGCGCCATACTTCGAACGGGCCTGCTTGCGATCCTTGACGCCTGCCGTGTCGAGGCTGCCGCGCACCATGTGATAGCGCACGCCCGGCAGGTCCTTCACGCGGCCGCCGCGGATCAGGACCACCGAGTGCTCCTGCAGGTTGTGGCCTTCGCCGCCGATATAGCTGATCACCTCGAAGCCGTTGGTAAGGCGGACCTTCGCGACCTTGCGCAGCGCGGAGTTCGGTTTCTTCGGTGTCGTCGTGTACACGCGCGTGCAGACGCCGCGCTTCTGCGGGCTCTGTTTGAGCGCGGGCACCTTGCTCTTCGACACAGGGGCCACGCGGCCCTTGCGCACCAGCTGATTGATCGTAGGCATCCCAATGGTTCCGTTTCGTGCGGTCTTTTCTGACCCGCCGCAAGTCGCTCTTTGCGAAACCGCTTCCGGCCGCTGTCGGCCGTACGACGGCATTTTTTGAGCTTCAACAAATCAAAGTGGCCCAAGCATTGCCTGCTCAGGCCACTCTTCACGCGCCTCGGCTGACGCCTTGATACCGCTGCCCTGATCGGAGTCCTCTTCGAAGCTGCAAAGAGGGCGAGCGCGGCCGGGTACGCACGCCCCGCCGGAACGCTTTCGCTAAGCCTCCGGCGGAAGACGAAAAGACTTTGGATTTTAAGGCACTACGCTATCTATGTCAACGCGCAACAACGGTCGAAAAGCCGGCAGTCGTCGGATCGCCGTCGGCGCATGGTTAGCCTTCGATTTGCGCGCGCTTTTGGGAAACGGCGAGCCGCTGTAACTTGGCCGCGAGTGGCGCAGGGCACGTCGTCGAGCGGGTACCCGGCTTGCGGCGGCCACTCAACCCACGAGTGGCCGCGCACAAGCCACCCGCTTACGACGACTGCGCCACAACGCGCCCCTCGTCCCAGCGGCTCGCCGTTTCGCAACGTCGCGTAACCGGTGTACGCGTCACGCGACCGCAGCGTACGTTCTGGAAGCGGCGAAAGCCCGGCGGGCGCCCGTTAGGCGCGCCGGCCGTCACGGGTGGCGCGGCAAGGGAGTCGTGGGTTGACTCCCGCAGCCGCGCCGGGACCCGTAGGCCGGCGTCTGCGGCGCCCGGACGCCGGACAGGCTTCGCCGCTTCATGCTAAGGCGATCGCTTTCGCCAGCTTGTTATGGAGATCGGCGAAGAGCCCATAAAAAGGCCGGCGGTCGCCCGCCGGCCCTATTGCTTGGAATCGACAGCTTACGCCGCGTCGGCGCTAACCTCGGTCGTCGGTGCAGCTTCCTCGGGCAGACCAAGCAGCGCCGCCGCGTCCGCGCCCGCTTTCTGTTTCTTGCGCGCGTTGTGGTACGCGAGACCGGTGCCGGCGGGAATCAGCCGGCCGACGATCACGTTCTCCTTCAAGCCCCGCAGCTCGTCCTTCTTGCCCATGATCGCCGCTTCGGTGAGCACGCGCGTCGTTTCCTGGAACGAGGCTGCGGAGATGAACGAATCGGTCGACAGCGACGCCTTGGTGATCCCGAGCAGCATATGCTCGTAGGTCGCGGCATTCTTGCCGTCCGCGACCACCTTGTCGTTCTCGTCGAGCAGGTCCGAACGTTCGACCTGCTCGCCGGGGATGAACCGCGTGTCGCCGGCATCGAGGACTTGCACCCGGCGCAACATCTGCCGGACGATCACCTCGATGTGCTTGTCGTTGATCTTCACGCCCTGCAGGCGATAGACGTCCTGCACCTCGTCGGTGATATAGCGCGCGAGCGCCTCGACGCCGAGGAGCCGCAGGATGTCGTGCGGATCGGCCGGACCGTCGACGATGGACTCGCCCTTGTTGACCACTTGTCCGTCATGCGCGGTCACGTGCTTGTCCTTGGCGATCAGATACTCGTGCGCCACGCCGTCCAGATCGGTGATGACCAGCCGCTGCTTGCCCTTGGTGTCTTTCCCGAACGAGACCGTTCCGGTAACTTCCGCCAGCAGACCCGCATCCTTGGGCGAGCGCGCTTCGAAGAGCTCGGCCACGCGCGGGAGACCGCCTGTAATATCACGCGTCTTCGACGTTTCTTGCGGAACTCGAGCGAGCACTTCGCCGACGGCGACTTCCTGGCCGTCCTTCACGGTGATGATCGAACCGAGCTGGAAGGTGATGTTGACCGGCTGGTCGGAACCGGCCAGCTTCACTTCATCGCCTTGCTCGTTCAGAAGCTTCACCTGCGGCCGGACGCCCTTGGCTGTGGCACCCACACGGCGCTTGGGGTCGATGACCACCAAGGTGGACAAGCCTGTCACTTCGTCGACCTGCTTGGCGACCGTCACGCCCTCTTCGACGTTTTCGAACTTCACCCGGCCGGCGTACTCGGTGATGATCGGCCGCGACGTCGCGTCCCAGACCGCCAGCACCTTGCCTGCCTTCACCGGGTCGCCGTCCTTCACCAGCATGGTCGCGCCGTAAGGCACCTTGTGCCGCTCGCGCTCGCGCCCGTTGTCATCGTGGATCATGACCTCGCCCGAGCGCGCGATCACGACGATCTCGCCCTTGGCGTTGGTGACGTAGCGCATGGCCATCGAGAAGCGCACCGTGCCCGCCGACTTGCTTTCGAGCTGCGAGGCCGCCGCGGTACGCGACGCCGCGCCGCCGATGTGAAACGTGCGCATCGTCAGCTGCGTCCCGGGCTCGCCGATCGACTGTGCCGCGATCACGCCGATCGCTTCACCGACGTTGACGACGTGGCCGCGGCCGAGATCGCGGCCGTAGCACGTCGCGCACAGACCGTAGCGCGTGTCGCAGGTGAGCGGCGTGCGCACCTTCACCTCGTCGATCCCCAGACCCTCGATCTCTTCGACCTCGTCCTCGCCGAGCAACGTACCCGCATGGAACAGCGTCGCTTGCGTTTCTGGATTCACGACGTCCGCTGCAACCGAGCGCCCGAGGATCCGCTCGCGCAGAGCCTCGATCACTTCCCCACCCTCGATGAGAGCCTTCATCGCCACGCCGTTGGTCGTGCCGCAATCTTCTTCGGTGACGACCAGGTCCTGGGTTACGTCGACGAGACGGCGCGTGAGATAACCCGAGTTTGCCGTCTTCAGCGCAGTGTCGGCGAGGCCCTTGCGGGCGCCGTGCGTCGAGATGAAGTACTGCAGCACGTTCAGGCCCTCGCGGAAGTTCGCGGTGATCGGCGTCTCGATGATCGAGCCGTCCGGCTTCGCCATCAAGCCGCGCATGCCGGCAAGCTGCCGGATCTGCGCCGCGGAACCGCGTGCACCCGAGTCCGCCATCATGTAGATGGAATTGAACGATTCCTGGCGCGCGGGTTTGCCGTCGCGCGTCGTCACGTCCATCATGCCGAGCTGACCCATCATCGCCTTGGCGATGTCGTCTCCCGCGCGGCCCCAGATGTCGACCACCTTGTTATAGCGCTCGCCCTGCGTGACCAGGCCCGAAGTATATTGCGCCTCGATTTCCTTCACCTCATGCTCGGCCTTTTCGATGATCGTGTGCTTCTCCGCGGGGATGAGCATGTCGTCGGCGGCAAACGAGATGCCGCCGCGCGTGGCCAGGCTGTAACCCGCCTGCATCAGCTTGTCGGCGAAGATTACTGTCTCGCGCAGCCCGCAGCGACGGAAGCTCGCATTGATGATGCGCGAGATCTCCTTCTTCTTGAGCGGCTTGTTGATCGTTTCGAACGGCAGGCCGACCGGCAGGATCTC
>VBCS01000478.1 GCA_005888955.1 Betaproteobacteria bacterium | reverse complement strand
GGTAAATTCGCCGTGGAGGATCGGGTGCTTCTTGAATCCCAGGACCCACGGCCTGATCAGCTCGTTGCGCAGCCGTGAAACGTTGAGGCTCCACGCCGTATCCACCTCCATCTGCCGGGACATCAGAAGAAATAGTCGATTGCGTTCCGGCGAGTTCGGCAGCGCTTTCGCTTGCTCGTAGAGCTTGTCGAACGCCTTGGATTCGTAGCAGCCGTTGTTGCTCTGCCCGGTATTCGGACCGTAGAGCAGTTGCATGAAGTTGTCGCCGTCGGGATAGTCGGCGGTCCACGCCGCACCCCACAACTGCAGCCTGCATTCCTTGGCGGCCTTCAGGTTATCGCCGAAGGGCGCGACATCGAAGACCATCCTGACGCCGATCCGCTCGGCCGAGCGCTGCCACAGCTCGTTGAACTCGCGATCGATGCTGCTGGGCTGCGCGGCCTGATGGATCACCAGCGGCTTGCCGTCGGGCAGCGTGCGCCATCCGTCGGGGCCCTTCTTGTAGCCGAAGTAGTCCAGCAGCTTGTTCGCGGTGTCGGGATCGTATTTTATGATCCCCCGATAATTGGCGTCGTGCCCGACGACGCCCTCGGGGATTGGCATCTGTGCGTGCACCGCCTGGTGCCTCCGCAGCACCTCGACCTCCCGATCGACGTCGTAGGCCATCGCCAGCGCGCGCCTCAACGCGATCTTCTCCTTAGCAAACCCTCCTACGATGGGGTCGCGAATGTTGAACATCGTATAGGTGATCTCGGGATCGATCGCGCGATAGTGCGTAATGCCCTGCTGCGCCAACTCGGGCTTCAGCTTGTCGCCATCGAACGCGTTGGGCGCAAACGCCGGCGGCACGTTGATGTAATCCAATTCCTTTTGCAGAAACGCGAGCCAGACCGACTGCGGCTCCTCGATGATCGTAATCTCGACGCGACCGACCTGCGGCATCTGTTTGCCTTTCATCGCCGCGATCAGCGCCTGATCCCAGGGCTCGTCGCTCGCTTGAAAATCCCAGACGAACCCGCGGTAATCCGGGTTGGCCTCGAGGATGATTTTCGAGCGCCGGGTCCAACTCTTCAGAACGTACGGGCCCGTTCCGACAGGGTGCGCCATGAGCTCTTCGCCGGGGTAGGCCTCGACGATCTCGCGCGCCATGCCGCCGAAGGGAACGTGCGCAACGACGTAAGGAAAATTGTAGTCGGTCTCCGTCAAACGGAAGCGCAAGCTGTAGCGATCGACCGCCTCCATGCCCGGTACTTTGGCGTCGTAATCGAACTTCCCGGTCTTCTTCGCCTTTGCCGCGACCGTGTCCAGGCCGACGATCTTGCCTTCGAGCATGAAAGCCCATTGCGAGCGGTTGGCGGGGTCCATGAAGCGCATGTAGCTGTACACGAAGTCCTGCGCGGTCAGCTCGCGTTTCTGGCCCTTGAAGGCGGGGTCGGGGGTGAAGAAAATTCCCTTGCGCAGCTTGAAGACGTAGGTCTTGCCCTGGTCGGTCACTTCGGGCATGGCCTCGGCCGCCATCGGCACAAGCTTCGCCGGTCGCGCCAGATAATCGTAAGTCAGCAAGCGCTCGAAGATCGCTTCATTGACCGTGTTCGAGTACAGGTCGGTAACGCGGCAAGGATCGAATCCTGCCTCGCCGGTTGGAAAGTACCAATGGATGACTTTGCTCGGATCGGCCTTCGCGAGTGCATCGCCGATTGGCGCCAAAGCAGCCGCGAGCGCCAGCAGCGCAGGCAGAAAACACCATGCGGCACGCCGGAAGGACCAGCCAGGCGACCGCCCAGGCCTGCGCAGCATCGATGCGCCTCCTCTTCGAACGGCGCGTAATGTACCATTTCTCGCTCTTCTTGACGCCATGACGACTCCCTCGGAAACTCGCTTGGCCGCCTTGGCGCGCCGTCGTCGCGAACAGTTTCGGCGATGAAGCCGCGGTATTGGGACGAAGCAGCGCGTACGCTTTCCCGGCGCGACCGCGTGCTACGCCGTCTGATCCGCCGTTACCCCGGCATTCATCTCAAGCGGCGCAGCGACCCGTTCACGACGCTGGCGCGAGCGATTGTCGGCCAGCAGATTTCGGTCAAGGCTGCCGATTCGATCTGGCGCCGGTTCGTCGCGGTGGTCGCCGACGGGCGGCAAGACGGATTTCCGTGCCTGTCACCCGAGCGGGTCGCGACTCGAGCGATACCGGCGCTGCGCGGCTGCGGCCTGTCGCAACGCAAGGCGGAGTACCTTGCCGATCTGGCTACGCATTTCGCGTCGGGTCGCCTCGATCCCCGGCAATGGAAAAAACTCGACGACGAGGCGCTGATCGCGGCGCTGGTCGACGTGAAGGGGATCGGGCGCTGGACCGCGGAAATGTTTCTGATGTTCCACGAACTGAGACCCGACGTGTTGCCCGTCGACGACATCGGTTTGCAGCGCGCGATCGCCGATCATTACAACGGCGGCGAGCGTCTGCCGCGAGAGGCGATGTTTGCGGCGGCCGATCTGTGGCGGCCGTGGCGCTCGGTCGCGACGTGGTATTTATGGCGCAGCCTGGATCCGATCCCTGTTGAGTATTGATCGGAACGCGCTCGGTACAATTGCCGCGTGAGCGATATTGCCCCGCCGTTCGCCGGCTTGACGCCGGACGTCGTGCTCGACGCGCTGGACGGCGTCGGGCTCGCCGGCGACGGCAGGATGCTCGCGCTCAACAGTTACGAAAACCGCGTCTACCAGGTGGCGATGGAAGACGGTCCGCCTTACGTCGCCAAGTTCTACCGTCCACAACGCTGGACCGATGCGCAGATTCTCGAAGAACACGGTTTC
>VBCS01000107.1 GCA_005888955.1 Betaproteobacteria bacterium | reverse complement strand
GGGTTCGCTGGCGCCCGCAACGCACACGACGCCGGATGCCGCGGAGCTGCAGGAATTCCTGCGCGAGGTCCGGACCCAAGGCGCGGAAGTTGTGGCCATGGAGGTTTCTTCGCACGGCGTCGATCAGGGACGCGTCAACGGCGTGGCATTCGACGTCGCACTGTTCACCAACCTGTCGCGCGATCATCTCGACTACCATGGAACCATGGCCGCGTACGGCGCGGCGAAAGCCAGGCTTTTCGCCTGGCCGGGTCTGCGCGTGGGCGTCGTCAACGCCGACGATCCGTTCGGACAGAGCCTCATCGATGCCGCGCGTACCAAGGGCCGCAAGGTGCTCACCTACGGGTTCGGCGCCGCGGATATCGTCGGTGGACGGCTGACCGCGACCAACGCGGGGCTCGCTTTCGCCGTCGAAACGCCTTGGGGAAGGGGCGAAATCTATTCGCGGCTGGTCGGCGCGTTCAATGCCGCCAACCTGCTCGGCGTGCTCGGCGTGCTGCTGGTGAGCGGCGTTGCGCTGGAGTCCGCGCTGGGATTTCTCGCCACTGCCGACGCGCCGCCCGGACGCATGCAGCGCCTTGGCGGCGAAGCCGCGCCGCTGGTCATCGTCGACTACGCCCACACGCCGGACGCGCTGGATAAGGTGCTGACCTCGCTACGTTCGGCCGTCGTGAGTCCCGGCGAGCTCGTATGCGTGTTCGGCTGCGGCGGCGACCGTGATCGCGGCAAGCGGCCGGAAATGGGCCGTGTGGCCGCGCGGCTGGCCGATCGCGTGATCGTCACCAGCGATAATCCGCGCAGCGAGGATCCCGGCGCGATCATCAGCGACATCGTCCACGGCATCCGCGACACCGGCAATCGTCGCTATGCGGTCGAGCTCGATCGCGCGCGCGCGATTGCGACGGCGATCGGCGAGGCGAAGGTCGGCGACGTCGTTCTGCTCGCGGGCAAGGGGCACGAGCCCTACCAGGAACGCGCCGGAGTTCGACACCCCTTTCTCGATGCCGATCATGCGGCGCGGGCCCTTGCCGTGTGGAGCGTGCAATGATGGACACCGCGACGGCAGCCCGCGCGATCGCCGGCACGCTTTTCGGCGCGAACGTAGGCTTCGATCGAGTCACGACCGATTCGCGCTCTCTCGAGGCTGGCGATCTGTTCGTCGCGATCAGGGGCGAGCGCTTCGACGGCCACGATTTCGTCGCCCAGGCATTCGAACGCGGCGCCGCTGCGGCGGTCGTCGCCGCCGACCGCGCGGCCGCGCTTGCGGGCCATGTCGCAGGGAGCTTGCTAGCGGTCGCCGATCCGCTCGCGGCGCTGGGAGCGCTCGCCGCGTTCTGGCGTCGGCGCTTCACTCTGCCGGTCATCGCCATCGTCGGCAGTAACGGCAAGACGACGGTCAAGGAGATGACCGCGGCGATCCTGCGCGTCGAACGGGGTCCGGAACAAGTGCTTGCGACCGTGGGCAATCTCAACAATCAGATCGGCTTGCCGCTGACGGTACTCAGTCTGCGGGCGGCGCATCGCGTCGCGGTGCTCGAGATCGGCATGAACCATCCCGGAGAGACCGCCGAACTAGCGAGCATCGCCCAACCGACGATTGCGGTCATCAACAACGCACAACGCGAACATCAGGAGTTCATGAAAAGCGTCGCCGACGTCGCCGCTGAGCACGCCGCCGCATTGAACGCGCTTCCGGTCGACGGCGTCGCCGTGATCAATGCCGACGACGATTACGCGCCGTTCTGGGGCGAAGTCATCGATCGGCGCAACACCGAGGGTGCGAGCATCGGGTTACGGGACTTCGGCCTGCGCGCGCCGGCTGCGATCTCGGCGCGCTGTCGGACCGAACCATGGGGGAGCGCGCTCGACGTCGAGACGCCCGGCGGCACGACGAGCTTCGAGCTGCATGCGCCCGGTCGCCACAACGTCGCGAACGCGCTGGCGGCGATCGCTGCTGCTATGGCCGCTGGCGCCGGCCTCGCTGCGGTGCGAAGCGGCCTTGCAACGTTCCGGCCGCTCTCCGGCCGGCTCGACATCAAGACCGGTGCCGCGGGCATTGCAGTCATCGACGACACCTACAACGCAAACCCGGATTCCGTGCGCGCTGCGATCGCGGTGCTTGCGCGTGCCGGCGGAGCGCGCTGGCTGGTGCTGGGCGACATGGGCGAAGTCGGTGACCAGGGCATCGCTTTCCATAGGGAGATCGGCGAGTACGCGCGTGCCGCCGGGATCGATCGTCTGCTGACGACCGGAGAGCTCGCCGCGCACGCCGTTGCGTCATTCGGACCCGGTGGGGAGCATTTCGACGATATCGACGCATTGATCGCTGCGGCGGGAACGAAGCTGCGCGGCGATGACGCGGCGCGCGTGACGCTGCTCGTCAAAGGCTCGCGTTTCATGCGCATGGAGCGCGTCGTCGCGGCACTGACCGGCACCACCACGGGCGGAAGGCACTGATGCTGCTCGCGCTTGCGAACTGGATTGCGGCCGACGTGCGTGCGTTCAACGTCTTCGGCTATATCACGCTGCGCGCGGTGCTGGCGACCATGACCGCGCTCGTCATCTCGTTCGTGGTCGGCCCGAGCATGATCCGCAAGCTCACGCAGTACAAGATCGGGCAGGCGGTGCGCGATGACGGACCGCAGTCGCATCTGATCAAGGCCGGAACGCCGACGATGGGCGGAGCGCTGATCCTCGTTTCGATCGCCATCACGACGCTGCTCTGGGCCGACTTGAGGAACCGCTTCGTCTGGGTCGTGTTGCTGGTGACCCTGGGTTTCGGCGCGATCGGCTGGATCGACGACTACCGCAAGGTCGTGTACCGCAACCCGAAGGGGCTTTCCGTGCGCACCAAATTCGTGTGGCAATCGGTGATCGCACTGCTCGCCGCGGTCTACCTCGCGTTCTCCGTCTCTGCCCCGTCGACGAGCCAGTTCCTGCAGCTGTTCTTCGCGTGGCTCTACAGCGGCTTCAATCTCGACCTGCCGCCGAAAGCCGATCTGATCGTGCCGTTCTTCAAAACGGTGAGCTATCCCTTGGGTGTTTGGGGATTCATCGCGCTGTCGTATTGCGTGATCGTCGGCGCGAGCAACGCGGTCAACCTGACCGACGGGCTGGACGGTCTCGCCATCATGCCCACCGCGATGATCGCCGGCGCACTCGGCATTTTCGCCTACGCGATGGGTCGCGCCGACTTCTCCAGCTATCTGCTCATGCCGCATATTCCGGGCGCGGGCGAGCTGACCGTAATTTGCGCCGCGGTCGTCGGCGCAGGCCTGGGTTTTCTGTGGTTCAACGCCTACCCGGCCGAGGTCTTCATGGGCGACGTCGGCGCGCTGGCGCTCGGTGCCGCGCTCGGCGCGATCGCGGTCATCGTCCGCCAGGAGATCGTGCTGGCAATCATGGGTGGCGTGTTCGTCGTCGAAACGCTCTCCGTGATGATCCAGGTCGCATCGTTCAAGCTCACCGGCAGGCGCGTTTTCCGCATGGCGCCGATTCACCACCACTATGAGCTCAAGGGCTGGAAAGAAAACCAGGTCGTGGTTCGCTTCTGGATCATCACGATGCTGCTGGTTCTGTTTGGGCTTTCGACGTTGAAACTGCGCTAGCGATGACGCTCAAGAATCGCCACGTTGTCGTGCTCGGCCTGGGTGTCACCGGATTGTCGGCCGCGCGCTGGGTGGCGCGGCGCGGCGCCCGCGTCACTGTGGCCGACACGCGCGCCGATCCGCCGCGCGCGCCGCAGTTGCGCGCCGAGCTGCCGCAGGTCGGGTTGACGACCGGACCGATTACCGACGCGACGCTTGCAGACGCGCAGATGATCGTCATCAGCCCCGGGCTCGCCAAGGAAGCGCCGGCTGTTCGCGCCGCGGTGGCACGGGGAGTCGAGCTGGTCGGCGACGTAGAGCTCTTCGCCCGCGCGCTGCCGGCGGGACAGAAAGTCCTGGCGATCACCGGCTCGAATGGCAAGACGACGGTCACCGCATTGACCGCCGAGCTGCTGCGCGCAGCGGGACTCGTCGCCATGACCATCGGCAACATCGGCGAGCCGGTGCTCGACGTCCTTGCCGCGCACGAGCAGGGAGCGCGCTGGCCCGACGTATTCGTGACCGAATTGTCGAGCTTCCAGCTCGAGACGACGTCGAGCCTCAAGCCCGTTGCGGCGACGGTGCTTAACGTCACGGAGAATCATCTCGATCGCTACGCTGGCATCGGCGAATACGCAGCGGCGAAGGCGCGCATCTTCGCGGGCGGCGGCGAGCAGATACTCAATCGCGACGATGCGCGCTCACTGGCAATGGCGGTTCCGGGGCGGATCGTGCAGACGTTCGGCGCCGGCATTCCGCAGGGCGAGCACGAATGGGGACTGGTCGAGCGCAAGGGCGTGCCATGGCTCGCGCGCGGTGGTGCGCTGCTCACCGCCGCCAGCGAGCTCGCGTTGGTCGGACGACACAACGCGTTGAATGCGCTCGCGGCGCTCGCGCTCGCCTCGACCGTGGTCAAGATAGACGGCAAGCTGCTCTCCGCGCTGGCCGCCTTCCATGGCTTGCCGCATCGCATGGAGCGCGTTGCGGACATCGCTGGCGTCCTGTTCGTCAACGACTCGAAGGGCACGACGGTTGCCGCGACACTCGCCGCCCTCGCCGGCATCGGGCGTCCGGTGGTGCTGATCGCCGGCGGCGACGGAAAGGGGCAGGAGTTCGCGCCGCTCAAGCCCGCCGTCGAAGCGCATTGCCGCGCGGTTGTCCTCGTGGGCCGTGACGCGCCCTCGATTGCCGCTGCGCTGTCGGGTGTGACACCTCCCATCGAATTCGCGCCGGCGCTCGAGGTCGCCGTGGCGCGTGCGATTGCGCGGGCGCGGGCCGGCGATGCGGTCATGTTGTCGCCCGCGTGCGCGAGCCTCGACATGTTCCGCGATTACGTCGAGCGGGGCGAGCGCTTCAAGGCCGCGGTTGCAGCTCATGCGCGGGAGGCCACGCATGCCTAGGGATGGTCTGCTCTCGACGTTGCCGCGGTTTTATCCGCTGGCCGCTGCGCCGCGCGAGAGCCGGGCGATGCTCGCCTACGACCCGACGCTTGCCTGGGCGGCGCTGCTGCTGCTCGCCACCGGGCTCGTCATGGTTTATTCGGCGTCGATCGCAACCGCCGAGGCATCCGCTTATACCGGCTACAGGCCGTGGTACTTCCTCGCGCGCCACGCGCTTTTCATTGCGGCCGGACTGGCGGCGGGACTGATCGCGTTCCAGGTTCCGGTCAGGGCATGGCGCGCTCTGGCTCCGTACCTGTTTGTCGCCGGCGCGGCGCTGCTGATCGTGGTGCTTGTTCCTGGGGTGGGTCGCGCCATCAACGGCAGCAAGCGGTGGCTCACGCTCGGCGTAGTCAATGTGCAACCCTCGGAATTCATGAAGCTCTTCGTCGTGTTCTATGCGTCGAGCTACGCGGTGCGGAGAGCGGCGTTCCTGCACGCGGAACAACCACTCAAGCAGACGCTGCTGCGCGGCTTCCTGCCGCTGCTTGCGGTCATGATCGCGATCGGCGCGCTGCTGCTGCACGAGCCGGATTTCGGCGCCTGCGTAGTGATCGTCGCCATCGCCTTCGGCATCCTGTTCCTGGGCGGGCTCGACTGGCGACTCCTGATGGGTTTGGGCGTGCTGCTGCCGATCGCGTTGTGGGTGCTGATCCGGATGGCGCCCTACCGTCTGCAGCGCTTCACCGGCTTCCTCGATCCCTGGGCAGACGCGTACGGCAAGGGCTATCAGCTGTCGCATTCGCTGATCGCCTTCGGTCGTGGCGAATGGTTCGGGGTGGGCCTGGGTGCGAGCGTCGAAAAGCTTCTCTATCTGCCCGAGGCGCACACCGACTTCCTGCTTGCGGTGATCGCCGAAGAGCTTGGCTTCGCCGGCGTCATCGCCGTGATCGCGCTGTTTGCGTGGCTGTTGGTCCGCGCCTATGCGATCGGCCGGCAGGCCGCGCGTCTCGAGCGTCCGTTCGCGGCGCTGCTCGCCCACGGCATCGGCATCTGGCTCGGTATCCAGGCGTTCATCAACATCGGCGTCAACATGGGCGTGCTGCCGACCAAGGGGCTCACCTTGCCTTTGCTCTCCTTCGGCGGCAGCGGCATCGTCGCCAACTGCGTAGCGATCGCGATTCTGTTGCGCGTCGATTATGAAAATCGGCGCTTGCTACGCGGATTCACCGTATGAACGGGACCGTCATGATCACGACCGGCGGCACCGGGGGACACGTCTTCCCGGGACT
>VBCS01000106.1 GCA_005888955.1 Betaproteobacteria bacterium | reverse complement strand
GCCGGCGCGTTCGGGATCGTATTCCTGGCGTGCTTCGGCGCTACGCCTGCCGTTGCCGATGGCGATATGGGCGACAACGAGGTCCAGTTCACAGGTGCCGTGCAGGCAATGCCCGGCACCGGATTGATCGGGAATTGGACGATCGCCGGCAAGAACGTGCAGGCCGACGCGTCGACCGAGTTCGACCAAGAAAACGGGACGATCGGTGTGGGTGCCGTCGTCAGTGTCGAAGGTACGTTGCAGAACGACGGCTCGGTGCTCGCGCAACAAATCGAGGTCAACGTCGGCGTCGGTGCGCCTCCGCCACCTCCCGGCGGTCCGCCGCCCGGAGACGATGAAGGCGACTTCACGGGCGCGATCCAGAGCCTGCCGTCCAGCGGATTGCTCGGAACCTGGCAGGTTGCAGGCAGGACAGTACAAGTCGTCAGCACCACGACCCTCGAGCAAGAGAACGGCGGCTTCGCCGTCGGCGCGATCGTGGAGGTCGAAGGATTGCCCGATGCGAACGGCATCATCGTGGCGAGCAAGATCGAGTTACAGAGTGGTGGCACACCCGCCCCGCAACCTGAGCCGCAGGATGTCGAGATCGTCGGAACGATCGACGCGCTTCCCGCGAGCGGCCTCATTGGAACGTGGCAGGTCGCGGGCCGCTCCGTTGTGGTGACGGCCGCGACTGAGCTGGACGCCGAAAACGGCGCCTTCGCCGTCGGCGTCACGGTAGAGGTCGAAGGTGCATTGGACGTTACCGGCACCCTCATCGCCGCGAAAGTCGAGAGCAAGCCGGGCTCAGGCGCATCGGAACCCTCGCTCGAATTTTTCGGTACGGTCAATGCGTTGCCGGGGGGAGCGAGCGGCCTCATCGGCGTCTGGAACGTCGGCGGCAAGCTCGTCAACGTCACCGCACAAACGGTCATCGACGTCGAGGAAGGGCCGATCGTCGTCGGAGCGATCGTCGAAGTCAGCGGCTGGCTGCAGCCGCCGGGTGTTGGGCCGCAGGCAGTCGAATTCTTCAGCAGCCAGCTGGGACACTTTTTCGTCACCGCATCGACGGCGGAGATCGCCGCGCTCAATGGCGGTGCTTTCGGCGGCGCCTGGCAGCCTACGGGGCAGACCTTCAACGTCGGCGGTACGACGGCCGTGTGCCGCTTCTACGGAATGCCGCCGCGAGGGCCGGATTCGCACTTCTTCACCGCTGATCCCACGGAGTGTTCGTTCGTGATGGGTCAATTTTCGGCCTGGACGTTCGAAGGACACGCTTTCGCGGTCACTCCGACGGTGGCTGGACAATGCCCGGCCGGATTGCTGCCGGTGCACCGCTTCTTCAACAACCCGTCGACAGCCGACGCGATCAATCATCGGTTCACGGTGACGCAGCAGGCATTCAACGAGACGGTTGCCATGGGATGGATAGACGAAGGCGTAGTGATGTGCACGCAGCCCTGACGAGCGTTTGAACGCGCGCGGCGCCGGCAATGCTGGCGCCGCGTTCCGCGCCGGGAGACAATGGTGCGTTTCGTCCCGACGCGCCCCCATGTCCAAGTCCTTTTTTCGC
>VBCS01000105.1 GCA_005888955.1 Betaproteobacteria bacterium | reverse complement strand
TCGTCGTCCATCTATCTGATGACGCGCAACCCGACCGTCAAATCGCTGAAGGATTTCACCGACAAGGACCGCATCGCCGTACCGGGCATCAAGACCTCGCTGCCGGCGGTGCTCCTGCACATGGCGGCGGCGAAGGAATTCGGCGACGCCAATTACGCCAAGCTCGACCCGATCACGGTCGCGCTGCCGCATCCGGAAGCGCTGACGGTGATGCTCTCGGGGAAGAGCGAGATCAACAGCCACAT
>VBCS01000479.1 GCA_005888955.1 Betaproteobacteria bacterium | reverse complement strand
GATGCTGCATGCGTCGACCTGGCGCGGCGAGCGCGTGCTCATCGCGTCGATCGCGGTGTTCATCACCGCCTGGATCGGGCAGTTCATCGGCCACGGCATCGAAGGCAGCCGTCCGTCGTTCCTCCGAGCATGTCCGCTCCTTTCTCGTCGGCCGGGCGCGGTTGCTGGCGTTCGTCTATCGTCGCCTGGGCATCGCGTTCCAGACCGATGACCCCGCCCCGCCAGGTGAGCTTCATCGTCGCCGGCGCGCAGAAGAGCGGCACTTCGGCGCTCGACCACTATCTGCGCGAGCATCCCGAGTTGTGTCTCCCGCGGCGCAAGGAACTGCACTTCTTCGACACCGATCGCAATTTTGCCGCCGAGCCGGTCGATTACGCGGCGTATCACGCGGCCTTCGCTCCCGGCCCTGGGCAACGCCTCCTGGGAGAAGTGACGCCAGCCTATCTGTACTGGCCCACGGCGGCCCAGCGCATCGCGCGCTACAACCCGGCGATGAGGCTGATCATGGTGTTGCGCAGTCCGATCACGCGTGCGTTTTCGCATTGGAACATGTCGCGCCAGAAGCGGCGCGAGCACCTGGCGTTTCTGCAAGCGCTCGCAGCGGAACCGGAGCGGGTGCGCACGCTGCCTCTCGAACAAGCGAAGCGCTTCACGTATGCCGATCGCGGGTTCTATACGCAGCAGCTCAAGCGGCTGTGGCGCCATTTCCCGCAAGAGCAGACGATCGTTTTCAAGAGCGAGGAACTGCTTGCGGCCTCCGCCGCCGTGCTCGCGCGGATCGCCGACTTCCTCGACATCGCGCGGTTCCCGCCGATTGCGGACAAGACGGTGCATGCACGGGAATACGATACGACGATGACCGCCGAGGAGAAGCGTTACTTGATCGGTGTATTCGAGCCCGAGGTCCGCGAGCTCGAGCGGTTGCTGCGGTGGGATTGCTCGGCATGGCTGGCGTAGGTCCGGATTCGACCCTGGCCGACGGACTCTACATGGCTCCGCCCAACAACGCCGTGGTGCTCTCGGTGGATGGGAATTCTCACGATCTCGCCTTGATCCAGAGAGCCGACCGGATCCTGGTCATCCGGTACGGCCGGATCGCGCAGTCGGGGCGCCACGCAGAGTTGCTGCGCGAAACTGGGCTCTACGCTTTCCTGTATGCGAGGCGGGCCGGCGAAGCCGCTTCTGACCAGGAGCCCGCAGTGGTCGCCCTCGGCGCCGGGACGAGGACCCACCGATGATGGGACAGTCTGGCGCCACGGCGGCCTCGCTCAATGCTTTCGATGCGCTGCGCAGCAAGGCGCTCCGGGAGGAGCTGCCCGGCCTGGAAGCCGCCTTCGACGAGCGGCAGATGGGGCGCCACCTACAAGGTGCTCTCTTCGAGGGTGACGACCGGTACATCATCGAGCGGTGCGACCGAGGGAAGGCCGCCTACGTGCCCGGCGAGGGGTGCGTCGTGCAATACGTGATCGAGGTTCGCGACCAAGCCTGTAGTCTCGTTCGCCAAGCCCTCGTGAGCGGTCGCCTGTTCGCGAGCACCCGCGCGTCCCGGATGCATTTCGAGTCGTGCGTGACGCTTGCTGCCGCCATGCGCGGCCGTAACGACGTGGCTCCGTTCGCCACCCGGGTTGCGACGCTGGAGCCGCTCGCCATGAACGTTTCGCTGTACCCGGTCGACGGCGAGCTCCCGACCCTCGTCGGCGCCACGGATCCGGCCACGGTCCTCGAGATTCTCCGCGATGCGCTCCCCGGCGCGAACGCGACGCCGTTCGTCCCGGTGCAGTGTCGAGTAGACGTCGCGCACTACCCGCGCGAGCACCACTGTGTTCTCCGCTACACGCTGGAGGGCATGCGATCGAACGGCGCGGAGGCTCCCCGGGTGACCGTGTTCGGGAAGGTCGCGGGGAACGATCGCGGCGCGCTGACGGCGGTGGCCGTACCAGCGCTGCAGGAGCGCCTCCATGCAAGGAAGACCCGCGCGTTCACCGTCCCGCGATCGCTCGGATTCGTCGCAGGGCTGCGGCTGACGCTGCTGGAGGCCATCTCCGGCGTGCCCCGGATCAGCCGGCTGCTGCGGGAGCGGCTGCAGGGGGGATCTGGAGCCGACGGAGCGCCCACACTGGAGGGATCGATCGACGCGGCCGCGTGCGTCGCGGCGGGCCTCCATACCTCCGGCATCGCGCTTGGGTCGAGCCGCCCGGCCCCTGACGAGCTGGTCGAACTGGCCCAGGCACGCATCGTCCTCCAGCGTCTCTCTCCCCACCTGGGTGCAGCGTTCCATGAATGGCTCGAAGCGGCAGCCGCGTACGCGGGGGGGTCCGACCCCTGGCCAGCGTGCTTCAGCCACGGGGACTTCAGCCCATCGCAGCTGCTCTTCTCCGGCGAGCAATGCGGTCTGATCGACTTCGACACCGTCTGCCAGGCGGAACCGGCGCTCGACCTCGGGCACTTCCTCGCCTACCTTCGCGTGAGCGCGTGCAAGGCGGGGGCTTCCGCGTCGGCGGGCGGCAGGGAGGCGACGGAGCGACTGTGCGCGCGGTTTCTCGACGCCTACATGGTCGAGTGCGGTCACGGGCCGGGGGCGCGAGAGGCTATTCGCGTGCGTGTCCAACTGTACGAGATGGTGAGCCTCCTGCGTCTGGCGTTCCACAGCTGGCGGAAGTTCAAGCCCGCGCGGCTCGAGCTCGCCGTGGGTCTGATCCGGGGACGCATCGCGGAATGGCAATGACACCCGCGCCATTTATCGTCGG
>VBCS01000475.1 GCA_005888955.1 Betaproteobacteria bacterium | reverse complement strand
GCTGGGCGCGGCGCACGAGATGCGCGGCGATGCCGGCTTTGGGGTCGAAGCTCTGCTTGGTCGCCTTGTCGCGGACGAGCTCGACCGCGCCGATGAGCCCGATGCCGCGCGCCTCGCCGATGAGTGGATGATCGGCATGGCTGCGGATCCCCGCCTGCATTCGCGGCCCGACGCGCCGCACCTGCGCGACGATGTCGCGCTCCTCGTAGATCTTCAGCGTCTCGAGCGCGACGGCGGCCGGCACCGGATGCCCCGAGTATGTGTAGCCGTGGCCGAAGATGCCGAGCTTGTCGCTTTGCGCGAGCAGGATTTCGTACAGCGCGTTCGTCATGAGGCTGGCCGAGATCGGCTGGTACCCGGCGGACAGCGCCTTCGCCAGCGTCATGATGTCGGGCTTCAGATCAAAGGTCTGCGCGCCGAACATGTTGCCCGTGCGGCCGAAGCCGGAGATCACCTCGTCGACGACGAAGAGGATCTCGTATTTCTTCAGCAGCGGCTGGATGCGATCGAAGTAGGTGGCCGGCGGCACGATGACGCCGCCCGCTCCCATCACCGGCTCGGCGAAGAACGCGGCGACGGTGTCGGGACCCTCGCGCAGGATCAGCCGCTCCAAACTGTCGGCGAGCCGTGCCGCGAACGCTTCCTCGCTCTCGCCTGCTTTCGCGCCGCGGTAGTAATGCGGGCAGTCGGTGTGCAGGATACGCGCGATCGGCAGATCGAAATCCTCCTGCGCGAAGGCCAGCCCGGTCAGACTCGCGGTAGCGACCGTCACGCCGTGGTATGCGCGCTGCCGCGAAATGATCTTCTTCTTCTGCGGCCGGCCAAGCGCGTTGTTGACATACCACGCGAGCTTGATCGCCGTGTCGTTCGCCTCGGACCCCGAGTTCGCGAACAGCGCCTTGCCCATGCCCGCCGGCGCCATGCGGATCAGGCGTTCGGCGAGCTCGGTGGCGATCGCCGGGACCTTCCCCGCAAAGCTGTGATAAAACGGCAGCTCGCACATCTGCCGGTACGCAGCCTCGGCGAGCCGCCGCTCGGAAAAGCCGAGCGACGCGCACCACAACCCGGCCATGCCCTCGAGGTAGCGCCGACCTTCGTCGTCGTAGACATAGACGCCCTCGCCGCGGGTAATGACGAGCGGACCCTCCTTCTGCACCGTTCGCAGGTTCGTCGCGGGGTGCAGGTGAAAGGACTGGTCGCGGCGTGCAGCCGGGCTAGTCAGCGACATCGGGATGTTCCTCGGGGATGGGGATCGGGCTGCCTCGTCTCATCGGCGATTGTTTCCTTCGGCGGCAGTTGCGTCAATGGTCGCGGGCGGCCGCGGCAGGCTCGTGCACCTTGGCTTGCGGAGCGATTGTCGTGTGGGCTAACCTCTCGCTCAACGAGGAAATCTTGCCAGCGGCCCTGGCGCATGACCACCATTCGCGACTTCCTGGATTCTGACTTCGACGAGATCGTCGCCCGATGGCACCAGACGAACCTTGCCAGCTACACCTATGTGCGGGTGCACCAGGAGCACAGCCTCGAGGATGCGCGGCAATTCTTTCGTGACGCTCTCCTGCCGGAGTGCCGCGTCTGGGTCGCGGAGCATTTGCACCAACCCGCGGGGCTGCTCGCAATGTGCGGTTCATGGATACGACAGCTGGCCGTCTTTCCTCCCTATCAAAGACAGGGCGTTGGAACGGCACTGCTGTGGAAGGCTCACGAATATTCACCGGGGCAATTGCGGCTATACACCTTCCAACGCAATAATGCGGCGCGCGCATTCTACGAGCGCCATGGATTTTCGGTGACTGCATTCGGCGTGAGCCCCGCGCCCGAATCGGAGCCGGACGTCGAGTACCGTTGGCAGGCCGCTTGACCAGTTTGTATGGACTTCGGCGAAAACGTCAACGTGGTTCAACCCGGGCGCCTCCTCGGCGACGCTTGGCTTCGCCCGTCAGGCAGGAAGGAACCCGCATGAGCGAAACTCAGGAGTATCCGTACGCAACCTTTCTCAACGTCCTCTATCCATCGTTGAGCTTGGTGGATGTGCCGACATTGGCCGCATCGTGTACCGACCGCTGGTATAACCAAACGCTGTGCAAGGTCAACGACTCGGTGGTTCGGCTGGGCGTCTTGCAAGGTGAGTATCACTGGCACAAGCATGACAACGACGACGAGTTCTTCTTTGTCCTCGACGGTCGCTTCTTCGTAGACCTCCAGGATCGGAGCGTCGAGCTTCGCCGGCAACAAGGTTTTGTCGTACCGAAGGGAGTCGTGCATCGCACGCGCGCCCCCGAACGAGCAGTAATTCTGATGGTTGAAACTGCGACAATCATTCCTACCGGCGATGCCTGATTTCTCGCCCAACCCGGGCGCCCGCCAGCAGCGCTGGCGCGTCGTCCGCTCGGCGGTGGTCAGCTTTGCCGGTTAGGCGGCGGTCTGTGGTGCATTGCGACTAAGGGGGAGTTATGAACAAAAAGTTCTTCATCGCCTGGATCGTCATTTTTGTCGCCTGGATGGCCGGAAGCTTCATCGTTCATGGCGTGCTGTTGCACGACGATTACGCGAAATTATCCGGCCTTTTCAGATCGGAGGCCGATGCGCAGCCATACTTTCCGTTGATGATCCTGGCCCATGTGCTCCTGGCAGGTGCGTTCGTCTGGATTTACTCGCGTGGTGTCGAGGTCAGACCTTGGCTCCCGCAAGGCATTCGCTTCGGCCTGGCAATCGCGGCGCTGACTATCGTACCCACCTACATCATCTACTACGTCGTGCAGCCGATGCCGGGTGCGGTCGTGGTCAAGCAAATCGTGTTCGATGGGATTCTCATCCTGATCCTCGGTGTGATTACGGCGTTTCTTTATCGCAAGCCGAGCGCTTAGGTCGGAACGTCGTGCGCATAGGTCGCCCGGTGCGGATGCACTGTCGAGCTTGGCTGCATGCCGAGCGCTTTATGGCGCACCAGCATGAGCTCCGCGCTCAGTAGCCTGTCATTTGCTCAAAAGGAAGGATTCGATGAACCTGTCGAATGCGACCATCGGCCAGCTGCTTATCCCGGTCGATGATCTTGGTCGGGCCGTGCCGTTCTATCGCGACGTCCTGGGGCTTCAGTTTCTATTCTCTGCCCCACCACAGATGGCGTTTTTTCAATGCGGCGGCGTCCGCTTGCTGGTCGGCGTGCCGCCAGTGGGGCAAACCGCGCAACGAGGTTCGACCATCTATTTCCAGGTTGCAGATATCGGATCTGTCTTTGCATCTCTCAACGAGAAAGGAGTCAAGTTCATGGCCGAGCCCCATATCGTCCATCGCACGCCGAGCTCCGAGCTCTGGCTGGCTGAATTCACGGACTCCGACGGCAATCAACTGG
>VBCS01000103.1 GCA_005888955.1 Betaproteobacteria bacterium | reverse complement strand
TGAAGTTGATCGTGCGCAAGGCTTTCACGATCGCAAAGCGCACCGCCTTCGCGACGAGCCAGCCGATGATGAGAATGACGATCGCGAGCAGTAACCTGGGCAGAAAGGTCCCGATCTGGCGCAGCGACTCCCGGATCGACTCGAGCAGCATGTTGACGTCCATCACGTTCTCCTCTTGAAGACGGCGCGAACTTGTGAGCCGCTTTCGCCTGCGCGCGGTTGCGGTCGCACGGGTTCAGCGGCTGCGCTGGAGGGTATCCAGCAGGCCGATGAGCGGAATCCGCACCCAATCCGGACGATTGTCGATCTCGTACTTGAGCTCATACACCGCCTTTTCAAGCACGAAGAGCTCGAGCAACCCCTTCATTTCGGCACGCGCGGAAGTCACTCCACTGGCGCGCGCGACCTGGTCGTAACCGTCGAGGAAGGCCCCTCCCGCTTGCGCCTGCCACTGCCGGCCGGCGGGCTCGACCGCTTCGCGCGCGTCCGGGCGTTCGGAGACGAACTTGAACAACGCGGTGTGCATCGCATAGTCGAACGAACGCAGCATGCCCGCGACGTCCTTGAGCGGCGAGTGCTTCTGCGCCCTCTCCTCCATCGTGCGCGATGGCTCGCCCTCGAAGTCGATAATGACGAAATCGTTCTGCACGAGCAGCACCTGCCCCAGATGATAATCCCCGTGCAGACGTGTCTTGATGCCTTTACCGTCGTCGTTCGCATGGGCCGCGATCCGCGCGAGCAACTGGTCACGCTGCGCCAGCAGGCGATCGGCATCGGCGCGCGCGAACTCCGGAAGCGCATCGCGCCGCCGCTCCAAGCGGTCGAGCACTCGTGTTGCCTCGTCGCGCAGGCGTTCGGTCCAAGCGGCGACCTCAGGCGCCGCCAGCGGTACCGGGTCGAACGCCGGATCCCCGGCATTTTGGGCGAACGCCGCGTGCAGCTCCGCCGTGCGCATGCCAAGAGTGCGCGCAAGCGCTGTGTAGCCACCATGAACATCTGCTCCGGTCACCGTCGTCGCCTCGCGCGAAATGTCCTCGAAGAACCGGTCCAGGTAGTTGAGCGTGTAGTCCCAACCGCTGCCCTGGTTGTACACATACTTCTGAACCAGCGCGAGCGTCGCGGTGCGGCCATCCTCCGCGACGTACTCGACGCTGCCTGCCACCGGCACGCAGTGGGCGAACTGAACGACGTCGGTGAGATAGCGGCCGATCTCGACCTCGGGATTCACCCCTGCCTGCAGGCGGCGGTAGCCCTTGAGGAACATCCGGTCGCCCAGCGAGACGATCGTGTTGCTGCTTTGCGCGTTCGGCATCGTTACCGGCAACGCGGCGAGGTCCGTTCCGACCAGCCGCGCGAACGCGCTCGTCGGCTTGAAGTGCAGGCTGCCCCGCGCCGACTTGATCCGCACCCCCTCGCCGACCGCGGTGACCAACGCGCGCACGAAGGTCTCGTCGCCGAACGCATCGGCGAGCACGCCGACCTGTGCTTGCTGGCGCGCTTTGGCGATCGTGAAACTGCCCAGAGCGTTCACCAAGCCCTCGTCGACGTCTTCCCAGGCGAGAGTGAGCGGCAGGAAATAGGTCTGCGTTTCGTCACTCGTGCCTTGCACACGCGCCAGTGCGACCAGCCAGCGTCGGTCTCCCGGCTTCCACTCGACATGATCGGCGATCTCGACGCGCCGCACCGGCTCGCTTTTCGCGGCATACCAGCGCCGCCCGGCGATGAACTCCGGCAGCACCTCGCCTTCGAGCTGCTCGCGCACCTTTTCCGACAAGCTGATGCGCCACGGCACGACGCGGTCGCGGAACAGGCTCGCCCAACCGTCGAACAGAACCAGCACGGGAAGCTCCTCGCGCGGCAACAGTTCCTCGCGCCAGGCCGGCGCATTCTCGGCGGCCGCCAGGCGAAACCACAGGAACCCGTGTCCGGAGAGCGTCAGGAGATAGGGCAGCTCCCCGATCGGCGGGAATGCCGTCCGGCCGATCAGCTCGATCGGAACACGTCCCTTGTATTTGGCGAGATCGAGCTCGACCGGTTGTGCCGAGCGCGCGAGGTTGGCGACGCACAGGACGATTTCGTCGCCGTATTCGCGCAGATAGGCGAGGATCTTGCGATTGGCGGGACGCAGGAACTTCAGCGTGCCGCGCCCGAACGCCTGAAAGCCCTTGCGCACCGCGAGGATGCGTCGCGTCCAGTTGAGGAGCGACCAAGGCGCGCGCGCCTGCGCCTCGACGTTCACCACTTCGTAGCCGTAGATCTGATCCATGATCGGCTGGAGATACAGCCGCTGCGGATCCGCGCGCGAGAAGCCCGCGTTGCGCTCGGGGCGCCACTGCATCGGCGTGCGGACGCCGTCGCGGTCGCCGAGGTAGATGTTGTCGCCCATGCCGATCTCGTCGCCATAGTAGAGAATCGGGGACCCCGGCATCGACAACAGCAGGCTGGTCATGAGCTTGATGCGCCCCACGTCGTTCTCGAGCAGCGGAGCGAGCCGGCGCCGGATACCCAGATTGATGCGCGCGCGCTTGTCGACGGCGTACATGTTGTACATGTAGTCGCGTTCCTTGCTGGTCACCATCTCGAGCGTCAGCTCATCGTGGTTGCGCAGGAAGATCGCCCACTGGCAGGTTTCCGGGATGTCCGGCGTCTGGTTCATGATCTCCGTGATCGGGTGCCGCTCCTCCAGTGCGATGGCCATGTACATGCGCGGCATCAACGGGAAGTGGTAGGCCATGTGGCATTCGTCGCCATCGCCGAAATACTCGCGCACGTCCTCGGGCCATTGGTTTGCCTCCGCCAGCAGCAGCACGTCGGGGTAATGCGCATCGAGGAGCGCGCGCAGCTTCTTGAGCACCGCGTGTGTCTCCGGCAGGTTTTCGTTATTGGTGCCTTCGCGCTCGCACAGGTACGGGATCGCGTCGAGTCGGAACCCGTCGACGCCGATATCGAGCCAGTAGCGCATGACGCGGTAGATTGCCTTCAGCACCTGTGGGTTGTCGAAGTTCAAGTCCGGTTGGTGGCTGAAAAAGCGGTGCCAGTAGTACGCGTTCGCGACCTCGTCCCACGCCCAATTCGACTTCTCCGTGTCGGTGAAAATGATGCGCGTGCCTTTATATTTGTCGGGAGTGTCGCTCCACACGTAGTAGTCACGCTTTTTCGAGCCCTGCGGCGCGCGTCGCGCCGCCTGGAACCACGGGTGCTGGTCCGAGGTGTGGTTGACGATCAACTCGGTGATGACGCGCAACCCGCGCCGGTGCGCCTCGCCCACGAAACGCTGGAAGTCGCTGCGGGTTCCATACATCGGGTTGACGTTGTGGTAATCGGCGACGTCGTAACCGTCGTCGCGCAGCGGCGATGGGTAGAACGGCAGCAGCCAGATCGTGTTGACGCCGAGATCCTTGATGTAGTCCAGCTTCTCGGTCAGGCCGTGGAAGTCCCCGATCCCGTCATCGTTGGAATCGAAGAACGCCTTGATGTGCAGCTGATAGACGACCGCGTCCTTGTACCAGAGCGGATCCTGCTCCCGCTCGGTCTCACTGCTAGTCGACACTAGCTCGGTCGCAAGCTGGTCCATGCCGCGATATGCAAGCAGGCTGATACAGGACCCGTCGTGGCCGCGCAGCGGCTTTGCGGGATGGGATGCGCGAAGCGGCGAGCGACGTGTGCTCGATCGCACACGAGCGAGCCGCGACAAAGCAGACCGCCCGCAAAGCCGCTGCCGACCGGGTTTCGACGCTCATTTGGCAAATGAGGGCCCCGGCTGCACCGTTGCTCGCCTTGCGAATATGCACCAGCTATTCGACGCGGCTCGCGCCTTGCATCCGGGGCCATCTCGTCCGAAACGCGGCTCATGAGGGGTCCTGTATCGGCCTGCCTAGGCGAAATAGTCGAAATCCCGCTCGGTGTGCGCGTGCCGGCGCAGGCGCAACACGTGCGCTGGACAGATTTGCGGATTGAGCTCGACGTAGTTGCGCGGCCCGCGCCAGAGGTAACGCGCGTCGGAGAGCAGATCGTGCGCCTGGAAGACCTCCCCGGCATCGATGCCCAGCTCGGCCAGATTCAGGTCGACCCAGCCCGATTGCATATGATGCGGATCGAGATTGACAACCATCAACATCGAGCCCGCGCGATCGGCCGTCGTCTTGCTGTAGCAGATGAGCTGGTCGTTGTCGACCGCGTGGAAGCGCAGGTTCCAGTCGAACTGCAGCGCCGCGTTCGCGTGCCGCGCCGCGTTCACGCGCGCGATGAAATCGCGAAGGCCGTCGGGCCGATCCAGGTCCCGATGATGGATCTCGTATTTCTCGGAATCGAGGTACTCTTCGCTGTGCGGCTCGCGCGGCCGATTCTCGCATAGCTCGAACGCCGGTCCGTAGATGCCGTAATTCGCGCATAGCGTCGCCGCGAGCACCAGCCGGGTCATGAACGCAGGCCGCCCGCCGAACTGCATGTATTCGGTCAGAATGTCCGGCGTGTTGGGCCACGCGTTGGGGCGGAAATACTCCCGCGAGTCCGTTGCGGTCAGCTCGGTGAAGTAGTCGGTCAGCTCGGCCTTGGTATTGCGCCAAGCGAAGTAGGTGTACGACTGGCTAAAGCCGAGCTTCGCTAGGCGATGCATCACGCGCGGCCTTGTGAACGCTTCGGACAGGAAAATCACCTGGGGGTGGTCGCGCTTGATTTCGCCGATTAGCCATTCCCAAAGGGCGAACGGCTTGGTGTGCGGATTGTCGACGCGAAAAACGTGCACGCCCTGCGCGATCCAATAGTCGAAGATGCCCTTGATCTCTTCCCACAGTGCCGTTGCCGTCGACGTCGCAAAATTGAACGGATAAATGTCCTCGTATTTCTTCGGCGGATTCTCCGCGTATTGAATGCTTCCGTCGGCGCGTCGCCGGAACCACTCCGGATGCTCCTTGACGTAGGGATGGTCGGGCGCGCATTGCAGCGCGATATCGAGCGCGATGTCGATGCCGAGCTTCCTTGCTGCGGCCACGAGCCGCCGGAAATCGTCCAGCGTCCCCAGCGCCGGATGGATCGCCTTGTGCCCGCCCTCTTCGGCGCCGATCGCCCACGGGCTGCCCGGATCGTCGGCGGCCGGCACGAGCGTGTTATTGCGGCCCTTGCGCTTGACGCGTCCGATTGGATGGATCGGCGGAAAATACAGAACGTCGAAGCCCAGCGCCGCGATGCGCGGCAGCAGGGCTTCGCAGTCGGAGAACGTGCCGTGCCCGCTCCCGGGCGGACCGCACGAGCGCGGAAACATCTCGTACCAGCTGGAAAAGCGCGCGCGTTCCGGCTCGACGATGACCGGGAGCGGCGGTTCGAGCGTGGTCGCCGAGCGACAATCCGCATGCGCTTGCATCAGCAGCGCGAGCTCGTCGCCGAGCGCCAGCTCGCGGCGGGCGGAAAGCTTGCCATTGGCCGCCAGCACGCGCGCGATCTCGCGCAGGCGCTTCGCTGCAGTTGCGGCGGCGCGCTTCGCGGCGTCCTGCACCAGCGCCGCCCCGGTCTGCAACGCCAGCGCAATATCGGCCTCGTCCGCGGTACTGCGCCGGACGAAGTCGTGGCGCCAGGACAGGAACGCGTCGACCCACGCCGTGACCTGGTATTCGTAGCGGCCAAGCTCGGTCACGATGAATCCGGCGCGCCAGCGATCGTTGCCGAGCGCAGTCATCGACGTCTCGAACCAGTCGCGAGCGCCGGCGCGGCGGTGCCGGAGCAGGCAGCGCAACTGGTCATGACCGTCGGCAAATATGTCGGCTTCGACCACCACCGTCTCGCCCGGCGTGCGTTTGATCGCGAACCGCCCGTGATCGACCCGCGGCTTCACGTTTTCGATGACGACCGGCCGCAGGCCGTTATCGACTTCCAGCGACGCACGGGGTGCGGCGTACTGAGCCTGAACTCGAGCCATCAGCTCCCCTTGAAGACCACGACGCCCAGCGGCGGCAGCGTAGCATTGATCGAGTGAAAGCGCCCGGCCGCTCCCGTCGGCGCGGCATCGATGCCACCTAGGTTGCCCTGCCCACTCCCGCCGTAGCAGATCGCGTCGCTGTTGAGAACCTCGCGCCAGAAGCCTCCGCCAGGAACGCCAACGCGATAGTTGTGGCGCGGCATCGGCGTGAAATTGCACACGACGACGATTGTCCCACCGTCGCCACCGCGCCGAAGGAACGAGAGCACGCTGTTCGCCGCATCGCCGCTGTCGATCCACTCGAAGCCCTCCGCGCGGCAATCGCCGACGTGCAGCGCGGGCTCGGCGCGATACAGCCGATTGAGATCGCGTACCCATTGTTGCAAGCGCTGATGCGGCTCGAGCGCGAGCAGATGCCAGTCCAGGCTCTGGTCGTGGTTCCATTCGCGCCATTGCCCGAATTCGCCACCCATGAACAACAGCTTCTTGCCTGGATGCAGCCACATGTAGCCCAGGAGCAAGCGCAGGTTGGCGAACCGTTGCCAGTCGTCGCCCGGCATCTTGGACAGCAGCGACCGCTTGCCATAGACCACTTCGTCGTGCGAGAGCGGCAGCACGAAGTTTTCGCTGAATGCATACCAGATGCTGAATGTGATCTCGTTTTGGTGGTGGCGTCGGTAGAACGGATCTCGCGCCATGTACGCCAGCGTGTCGTTCATCCAGCCCATGTTCCATTTGAGGCCGAAGCCCAAGCCACCGACATATGCGGGCCGCGATACCATCGGCCACGCCGTCGATTCCTCGGCGATCGTCTGTACGTCGGGATAATCGCGGTAGATCGATTCGTTCAAGTGACGCAGGAATTCGATCGCTTCGAGGTTTTCGCGGCCCCCGTATCGATTCGGCACCCAGTCGCCGCCCTGCCGTCCGTAGTCCAGGTAGAGCATCGACGCGACGGCGTCGACGCGCAGGCTGTCGACGTGATATTTGTCGAGCCAGAACCGGGCGCTGCTTGCGAGCACCGCCCGGACTTCGCTCCGGCCGTAATTGAAGATGTAGCTGCTCCAATCCGGGTGATAGCCCTGCCGCGGATCGGCGTGCTCGTAGAGATGGGTCCCGTCGAAATACGCCAGCCCGTGCTCGTCGCCCGGGAAGTGCGAAGGGACCCAGTCGAGAATGACGCCGATGCCGTTGCGATGCAGCTGGTCGACGAGAAACATGAAGTCCTGCGGCGTGCCGTAGCGCGCCGTCGGCGCGAAATAGCCCGTCGTCTGATAGCCCCACGAACCGTAGAAGGGGTGTTCCGTTGGCGGCAGGAATTCGACGTGCGTAAATCCCAGATCCGCGACATACGCGGGAAGCTCCTGCGCCAGCTCGCGATAGGTCAGAAACACGCTGCCTTCGCGTCGTCGCCACGAGCCCAGATGCATTTCATAGATCGACAGCGGTGCGGTCAACGCATTGCAGGCGGCGCGCCCCGCCATCCATTTCCCATCACCCCACGCGTAGTCCAAGTCCCATACGCGCGAGGCTGTTTGCGGCGGCGATTCCCACGCGAATGCAAACGGATCGCCTTTGTCGGCGCGGTAATCGCGATAACGCGAGGCGACATGGTACTTGTAGCGCGCGCCGGGCGCGACTCCGGCAATGAAGCCTTCCCAGACGCCCGAGCCGTCGGGCCGAGGCACCAGCACATGGCGCGAGCGCTCCCAGCCGTTGAAGTCGCCGATGACCGACACCGCTTCGGCATTCGGGGCCCATACCGCGAAGGCGGTGCCGTCGGCGGCGCAGTGCGCCCCGAGCTTTTCATAGAGGCGCGTGTGCGTGCCCTCTCGGAACAGGTAGATGTCGTGATCGGTGAGCGCGGCGCCCGTAGCGAGCTCGCGCACCGGCCTCGGGACTGCGGTGTCAGCCACGAGTCACCTCGGCTCCGGACGCAGCCCGGCACGATCGCGAGGTCCAGGGACACGCACGCGGTCGCGGGTTGCGGAGGCCATCGCGGGCGACATGCCAGGTCTCCCGCGTGCGTGGCAGACTTTGTTGTAAGAAATACAAAGCCACGCCTGTGCGCAACGGCTCGACTCTTTGCAAATCTTGGCGATGAAATCGACGCATTACCGCATCACCCCTCTCGTCCCCATGCCCACCTCTTCGACGTTGCATGTACCGTGCCCGACCTGCATCCCGCAGGCCAGGCGTTCCGGTTACCGACCTGGACTCCCGGAAGTTATCTGATCCGCGAATTCGCACGCCATTTTGTGGACGTACGGGCCGAATGCGCCGGCGCCCCGGTCGCTGTTCGCAAGACGTCCAGGGATGTTTGGCAAGTGGCCCCTTGCATCGGTTCGGTCTCCTTGATCGCCGAGGTCTACGCTTTTGATCTGTCGGTGCGCGCCGCGTATCCGGACCAGACCCGTGGCTATTTTAACGGACCATCGGTATTCGTCTGGCTCGTCGAACACGAGGAACGGCCCTGCGACGTCGAGATCATCGCTCCAATGAGCGACGCGTGCCACAACTGGCGCGTTGCGACCAGCTTGCCGCGAAGCGGCGCGGAGCCGTACGGCTTTGGCCGTTATGCCGCCGCAAACTACGACGAGCTGATCGATCATCCGGTCGAGATGAGCAGCTTCATGCTCGCGCATTTCGAGGCCGGCGGCGCACGCCATGACATCGCCGTCAGCGGGCGGCATCGCGGCGATCTCGAACGCCTCGCGCGTGACTTCGCGCGTCTCGCGCAGAGCCAGATCGATCTGTTCGGCGGCGCACCCGTCAGCCGAGTGCCGTTCGACTATTACCTGTTCCAAGTACTCGCGGCCGAGGCCGCGCGCGGCGGGCTCGAGCATCGCGCGAGCACGAGCCTCGTATGCAAGCGTGACGAGCTACCGCAGCCCGGCGCGCGCGGCGTCAGCGAGGAATATCGCGACCTGCTCGGACTCGCCAGCCACGAATATTTCCTTATCTGGAACGTCAAGCGCATCAAGCCCGCGGCGTTCGTGCCCTACGACCTGACCCGCGAGAACTACACCGCCCAGCTCTGGGCACTCGAGGGGATCACGTCCTATTACGACGATCTGACGCTCGTCCGCTGCGGCCTGATCGGGGCGTCCGATTACCTGGAGCTCATCGGCCGCAGCATCACGACGCTTCGCACCCCGGCCGAGCAAAGCAACGCGTCGCGGAGTCGAGCTTCGAGGCAATCGCCGCCGAGCTTTCGGCCTCGATCTCTCCGCGTTCTTTGCCGATTACGTTTGCGGCACGCGCGACCTGCCCCTGGCGGAGCTGCTACGCTCCTTCGCCGGACCTCAACCTGCGGCTGCGGGAAAGGGACAAAGATAGCTTCGACCTGACGCTTGAAGCTGCCCCCCAAGATACAAGCTCATGAGCGGTGTTGGCTGGCCCTCGCCGACCGCGCGGATGCCGCGGCGATTGCCCGTCGCGACGCCTGGCTGGCTCGGCTGCAGCCGACGCGACGGGTCAACCGCGGTGACGCCACTACGCGTCGCTCACTTCTTCATCGAGTCCTTGTTCTTCTGGAAGTCGGCCCATTCCTTCTTGTCGATCTTGCCGTCCTTGTTCTTATCCGCGGCGTCGAAGTTCGTTAGCAGGCGCGGCTCCATAGCGGCTTCCTTCTTGTCGATGAATCCGTCTTTGTTCGCATCAAGCTTCGCGAACTCGGCGGCGTCGTCGTCAGTTTTTGTTGCGGGCGCCGCACTCGGCGAAGTCTGCGCCGCCGCCGGGAGCGACGCGATCAATCCGGCGCCACTCAGGATTGCCAGCACCAAGCCGGACCCTACGAACATTTTCCTGGCTTGCATCGTGGTACTCCTTTGAGGTTATTGACAGCGACCGCAGCTGCAGCCGCCTTCACGGTAAGGATCAAGTAGTGTGCCATTACCAAAAGACCATGTAAAATCAATCGCTTGGCATTGAACGCTCGCAGATCACGTGCGTGCGCACCCGGAGCCAACGCGTAAGAACTACACGCCGAAGTACAAGGCGCGGCCGCGGTCGAGCTACAGCCGGACCGCAGGATTGAGCGTGTAGACGCCTGTCAACGTCGCCTGCGCGAGGATGTGTCCGGTTAGAGCCTTGCGCGCGTCCGATCCCGAGAACGCAGATCCCAGCGTCAGGTGCGGCACGTCCAACGCGTAGAGCGTGAAGACGTAATGGTGTACGCGCTCGTCGTTCCAGGGCGGGCACGGCCCGTCGTAGCCGAAGTAGTTGCCGGCCATGTCCTTGTCGCCGGCGAACCATGCCGTGTAGTCGTTGATGCCGTGCATGGCACCGCGCGGCGCGCCGGGACCGGGCTTGCCCCGCGGCGTGACGCCGCGCGAGAATTCGCCGCGCGCGATCGGCGCGCTGTCCAGCGGCAGATCGACCAGCACCCAGTGGAAGAAGTCCACGCGCGGCAGCGTTGCGGGAACCGTCCGGCCTTCCTTGTTTACGTCGTCGCCCCGCGATGGCACGTCGGGGTCGTGGCAGATCAGCGCCAGCGACTTCGTCCCCGCCGGCACGTCGCTCCAGCGCAGATCCGGATTCATGTTCTCCGACAGCTTGACGTGCGTGGCGGAATCGATCGCGCAGAACGCGAGATCGGCCGGAATGCGGCCACCGTCGGCGAACGCGGTACTGGTGAGTCGCATCTTGGCTCCTACGATTCCTTCCAATGCGGCGGAATCGTCTTGTCGAAGTACGGCAGCGCTTCCATGCGCGCCTTCCAGCGCTTGAGCTCCGGAGTGAGCAGACCGTCGGCGTCGAAGTCGGGCAGCTTGATGCGGGAGCGGAACATGAACGCAACCGGCGGATACAGCGAGAAGTCCGCGGCCGATAGCGGCCCGACGAGAAACTCGCCTTTCATGTACCGCGTCATCTGCGCGAATTCCTCGCCGACCGCCTTGCGCGCGTCGGCGAGCTTTGTCGGATCTCGCTCCTCGGGTTTGGTCCAGAACGCGTACTCAGCCACAACGTCGGTTGCCTTGGCGACATAGTCGTCGACCTCTAGCATCAGCCGCCACACGGTCGCGCGCGTCTTCGCGTCCCCCGGAAACAGCGGCGCACCGCGCCCCGGGTAAGCGTCGTCGAGGTATGCGGTGATCGCATTCGACTCGTAGAGCACGAAGTCGCCATCGACCAGCGTCGGCACCGTGTGCCGCGGATTGAGGGCGACGAACTCCGGCTTGCGCGTGTCGCCCGCGGAAAACGAAAGCACCTTGCGCTCGTACGCCAGCGCCTTGTGCTCGAGCGCGAGCTGAACGCGCCAGGCAAACGGGGACCCCGATCCGTAGTACAGCGTGAGACTCATTCACTCTCCTTCGCACGTGACTTCTTCGGCGCAGGCGTCGGCTCCGACGCGGCGGCGGCGCCGGCGCGTAGCGCTTCCAGCGACGCTTTCTGCAGCTCGAGCGTCTTGATGCTCATCTGCATGAAGTTGAGGCTCATCGTCAACCAGTTCTCGATGACACGCAACTCGCCTATCTTCTTGTCGATTTCCGCCGGATCGAGCGTGGCAAACATCGCCAGCGGGTTCGGAAACGGCGGGGCAGCAGGCGCCATCCCCGGCGCGGGCGGCGGCATGACACCCGGCATCGACAGGCCGAAAGGATTCCACATCTTCTGCATGAACTCGAGCGCCTGTTGCGGCGTGAACGGCGATGGCTTGTCGGACATATTCCTCCTCTGCGCTCCGGTGGCGAGGTCTTTTCGGCTAATATAACGCACCATGGCGGAATCTGCCGCTCCCCTGCTGGCCACGCTGAAGGCCATCGTCGGTGAGGCCAACGTTCTGACTTCCGATGCCGATGTCGCTCCCTACGTCACCGACTGGCGCGGCCGCTATCGCGGGAGTGCGCGTGCCGTCGTGCGCCCGTCGACCACTGCCGATGTGGCGGCGGTCGTGCGCTGCTGCGCGGAGCATGGCGCGCCGGTGGTTCCCCAGGGGGGCAACACCGGACTGTGCGGCGGAGCGACGCCGCGCGAAGATAGCGGTGACGTCGTCGTTTCGCTGTCGCGTCTGACTCGCGTACGCGCGCTCGACGCCGGCAACGCGACGCTCACGGTCGAAGCGGGCATGCCGCTCGCCCGCGTCCAACAGGCGGCGGACGATGCCGGATTGCTGTTCCCGCTCTCGCTCGCGGCCGAGGGCAGCTGCACGATCGGCGGGAACCTGGCGACCAACGCCGGCGGTACCGCGGTGCTTCGTTACGGCAATGCACGCGAGCTCGTTCTCGGTCTGGAGGTCGTGCTCGCCGACGGCCGTATCTGGGACGGCCTCAAGGGCCTGCGCAAAGACAACACCGGCTACGACATCAAGCAGCTCTTCCTCGGCAGCGAAGGCACGCTCGGCATCATCACCGCGGCGGTGCTGAAGCTCTTTCCGAAGCCGCGCACTTCCGCGACCGCGCTGGCGGCCCTCGCCGACGTCGACGCAGCGATCGCGTTGCTTGGCCTGTTGCGCGAGGCGCTCGGCGATCGGCTCACCGGTTTCGAGCTGATCTCGGGCGAGTGCATCGCGCTTACACGCAAGCAATTCCCGGCGCTTCCCGATCCGTTGCCGGGCTACCCTTGGTACGCGTTGGCGCAGGCGGACGACCCGGCGGCAGACTCTCCGCTCGCGGTGCAGCTGGAGGCTGCGCTCGCCGCCGCGGTCGAGCAACATGTCGCGGGCGACGCCGCGATCGCGCAATCGGCCGCGCAGGCAGCCGAGCTCTGGGCGCTGCGCGAGCACATTCCGGAAGCGCAGCGCCTCGAAGGCGCGATCATCAAGCACGACATCAGCCTGCCCGTGTCGCATATTCCCGCGTTCCTCGCCGACGCGCAAGTCGCGCTCGGCAGCGCATTGCGCGGCGTGCGTTACGTCGTATTTGGACACCTGGGCGACGGCAATCTGCACTACAACCTGGCGGCGCCCCCCGGAACGCCCGCGGCGGCGTTCCTCGGCGAGGCGGCCCGTGCCAACCGGATCGTCTATGACAGCGTAGCGCGGCTCGGCGGCAGCTTCAGCGCGGAGCACGGCATTGGGCAAATGAAACGCAGCGAGCTCCTGCGTTACAAGTCTGCAGTCGAGGTCGAGCTGATGCAGCGGATCAAGCGTGCGCTTGACCCGGACGCTCTGCTCAATCCCGGCAAGGTCGTATAAGCAAGCTAATGACCAAGATCATTGCCTGGCTGATCCTGATCTTTCTGGTGCTCTTCGCGCTGCGCATGATCAACGTACGCAACGCGCGGGCCCGGCGTAATGCGGCGCGCGATCCGGCTGCCAAGCCGGCGGCCGAGCCGATGGTGCGCTGCGTGCGCTGCGGAATCTATCTCCCGCGCACGGAGGCGAGAGAAA